>WTHD01000279.1 GCA_011523265.1 Candidatus Binatota bacterium | reverse complement strand
GGAGAGGGCCGGGGTGAGGGGGAAAAGTCCTACACCGACATCCCCGGCTTCTGCAAAAGCGCTTCCCTGGCAGAGGTACGCAAGCACGGCTATGTGCTGACCCCCGGTCGCTACGTCGGCGCGGAAGTACAAGAGGACGACGGCGAGCCGTTCGAGCACAAGATGCAACGGCTGGTGGCGCAATGGAGGGAACAGCAAGCCGAAGCAACCAAGCTGGACGGAGCTATAGAGGCCAATCTGCAAAAGCTAGGCTTTAAGGACATGCCGTGAATATCAACACCGACTATCTTGACCGCTGCATCGAAACGCTGGAACGCGCGTTTGATTTGTTCCAAGATTACGGCCCAGGAGAGATTGAACATGACCTCTACCGCTCGGCTTGCGTCAAGGAATTTGAACTCATCGAAGAGCAGTGTGGCAGCCTGCTGCAAAAGCGGCTCCGGGAATACTTCGCCAGCAACCGCGAAGTCGATGAACTCCGCTTCAAAGATATCTTCCGTCATGCCGCCAAGCATACCCTGATTACGGCTGACGAGTGCGAGCGCTGGCTGCACTACCGTGACTACCGCAACAATTCCGCCCACCGCTACGGCGAAGACTACGCCGAGGAAGTGCTGGCCTCGTTACCCGCATTTATCGAGGACGCGAAGGCGGTGTCCCACATGCTCAAACAGCCGACATCATGACCCGGCAACTCAACGTCAAACCCCGACACCGGGAACAGATTACCCGCTTGCTGCGCGAGCATCTGCCTGGCGTAGAAGTGTGGGCCTACGGCAGCCGCATCACCGGCAGAAGCCACGAAGGCAGCGACCTTGACCTGGTATTACGTGGTCCCGGTCTCGCCAAAATCGGCACATCGCAACTGGCCGCATTCAACGAAGCAATACAGGAATCCACCATCCCCTTTCTCGTAGAAGCGCGGGATTGGGCACGATTGCCGGAAAGTTTTCATCGGGAGATTGAGCGGGAGTATGTGGTATTGGTAGAGAGAGCGTAGCGGGCCGAGTCCGCAAAGCTGGACACGGCCATAGAAGCAAATCTGAAAACGCTAGGGTTTGGGGAGGATCGTAGAGAATGATCGTCAAAGAATTGATCCAGATGTTAGAGTCCTACCCAAGTGACCTGCGCGTTGTCGTGAGTGGTTACGAAGGCGGCTTCGACGATGTAACGCCAGAGCGTATCTCGGTCGTCAAGATTCAACTCGATGTTGGAACTGAGCCCTGGGAAGGACAGCATGAGAAACCGGATTTGCTCCGCAAGGGAACGCCCAGGACCGGCGACATCGTGGACGCTTTGGTATTTCATCGGGCGTCGAACTGACGCAAGGTAGCAGAGAAGACATGAGGCGAGACTCCTCGGGGCGAAGTGCCGGTAGCGAGTGGCGAAAGTACGAGGTAAGCGCACTCATCAAGACCGGCGCACTTGAGATAGGTGACGGATACCGAGCCAAGAACAATGAATTCACCCCTTCGGGTTTGCCGTTCGCTCGTGCGGGAAATATCAAGGATGGCTTTCAATTTGCCGACGCCGACCGATTCCCAGAAGAAAACCTTAAGCGGATAGGAAACAAAATCAGCGAACCAGGCGACGTTGTTTTCACCTCAAAAGGAACTGTCGGACGCTTTGCCTTTGTCCGAGAAGATATACCTCGGTTTGTCTATTCCCCTCAGTTGTGTTTTTGGCGGTCACGCGACCACGAGTTGATTGATCCTCGTTTCCTTTTTTACTGGATGTCCGGGCGCGAGTTCTTTGTTCAATTCAAGGGCGTTGCCGGGCAAACGGATATGGCCGAATACGTAAGCCTTCGGGATCAGCGTAATATGCATCTTACCTTGCCTCCCCTCCCCGAACAACGTGCCATCGCCCACATCCTCGGCAGCCTGGACGACAAGATCGAACTCAACCGGCGCATGAACGAAACACGCGAAGAAATGGCGCGGACGCTATTCAAGAGTTGGTTCATAGACTTCGACCCCGTTCATGCCAAAGCCACCCTCAGAAACCACACTCCCAATCACTCCTCTCTTGATTGGACCGTAGAAATGGCGCAGGCGTATCTTGACGGGATGGACCCAGGTATTGCAGCGCTGTTCCCAGACCGCTTTGTCGATTCGGAATTGGGGGAGATACCGGGGGGGTGGGAAGTAAAGCCGCTTGATACCGTTGCGGTCTTTCAGAATGGCCTTGCCCTACAAAAATTTAGACCACAAGAGAATGAAGAATGGCTGCCTGTGGTGAAGATCGCTCAACTCAGAAGTGGGAAGGCGGATAGCGGAGAGAGGTCTACGGCTAATATCCGGCCTGAGTGTATTATTGATGACGGAGACATTGTCTTTTCATGGTCGGGAAGCCTCACGGTGAAGGTCTGGTGTGGCGGGCGGGCAGCGCTGAACCAACACCTTTTCAAGGTGACTTCTGTAAACTTCCCAAAATGGTTCTTTATGCACTGCGTCTGCTCCCACTTGGGGGACTTCCAGACTATTGCTGCGGGAAAGGCAACAACGATGGGGCATATCAAGCGCCATCACTTAAGTGAGGCAATGTGTGTAGTCCCCAATGGCGAACTCCTAGCTGAATCTGACAGCCTTTTTTCTACCCTGCTTGAGAGAAATATCTCCGCGAACATACAATCACGTGCCCTCATCACCCTGCGTGGCACGCTGTTGCCCAAGCTCATTTCTGGAGAGTTACGGGTGAAGGACTCCAAACGTTTCTTGGAATCTGTGAGTTGAGGAGACTGATAACGCCTATGGGAATACGCATTCAACCAAAGGAAATAGAGATACCCGAGAACGACCCGTTCAAAAACGATCTTCTCGGACGCAAAAAGCCAGCCGAGATACTCACCCACATCGTTGGTTCTATCGACGGGCCGTGTGTTTTAGCGATTGATGCCGCCTGGGGTACGGGAAAGACAACATTTCTCAAAATCTGGGCCCAACACCTGCGGAACGAGGGTTTCCCCGTTGTCGAATTCAATGCGTGGGAGACCGACTTTGCCGGAGACCCTTTCGTTGCTCTTTCTACAGAGCTGACAAATGCTTTCCAAGAATATCCAGAGAACTTCTCTACCGACAAAATCACCGCCGCAAAGACCGCAGCAAAAGAGATTCTTCAACGGGCTGTGCCAGGCGTCATCCGGCTCGCAACGGCGGGTATTTTAGATGTCGGACAATTAGTAGAAAAGGAAATCGGACAAGCACTGGCCTCTTACGCCGAGTATCAATTATCCAGATACCAGGATGAACGGGAATCGGTCGAAAAGTTCAGAACCGTACTTCAAGAAATGGCCGCCACTTTATCGAAAAGTAGAGATGGTCGTCCGTTGGTTGTGGTTATAGACGAGTTGGACAGGTGTCGGCCATCGTATGCAATTGAGCTTCTTGAAGTCGCTAAGCACCTGTTCACAGTGGACCACATTGTCTTCGCGCTAGCAGTTAATCGCGCCGAGTTGGCCCAATCAGTCAAAGCACTCTATGGAGCGAGTTTTGACGCAGATGGCTATCTACGCCGGTTCTTTGACGTTGATTTTAGATTACCCGAGGTGGATAGGACGGCGTTCATCAAAGCGACACTCAATGCGATACAAATTGACGACTATTTCAACCGAACACAGGACAACAAGGGGCGGCAAGACGCCGCTGTCGTCGGGGGCTTATTGAGTGGCTTCTTCGGGACACCCGACCTCAACCTTCGACAGGTTGCACAGGCGCTCCATCGCCTTGGTGTGGTGTTTGCCTCGTTACGCGATAACCAGAGATCATTTGCAATAGCGACAGTCGTAGCTCTGATAGTCAGGACGATTGACCCAGCCTTGTATCAGCGTTTTATCCGCGACGAAGCTTCTGACCAAGAGGTTGTTGACACTGTGTTCAGCTTGCCGGGGATAGCCTCTTTTCGTCGTGAACACTATGGAGCACTCTTTGAAGCTTATATCATTACTGAAGCCTGTAGAATGACCAGCCATCATATAGAGGCACTTACTTCACCGGAATCTATCACTTCTCCTCTTTTGTCACATTATCAGGCTATGGTTGAGGCTGAAAAAGCAGATGACGGACCGGAAGACCTGGACCTAAAACACGTAACACACGCAAAGAAAGTCATCTCTTTGCATGAGGTATTGAGTAAGAATATGGTCTTCAGTGGAGAAATTGGTTTCCAGTATTCAGTTGAGCGACTTGAATTACTTTCCACCGATTTCATTGAGGAAAGAACGTAACAAGCGCTAAGAGGAGAGGTTGAGTGATGGCAAGGAAACGCGCATTCATCAGCTTTGACTTCGACCATGATAAAGACATTCGGGGGTCTTTTGTTAGTCAGGCAAAGCGCTCGGAGGCGCCATTCAACATTACGGATTGGTCATTAAAGGAACCTGTAAACGGAAAGTGGAAACAGAAAGCCCGAGCGTTGATACGGAAGGCCGACCTGATTATCGTCATCTGCGGAGAACATACGCATGACGCGGCTGGCGTGACGGCAGAGGTCACCATCTTACATGAGGAAAACAAGCCGTACTTCCTGCTAAAAGGTCGGAGACGCAAGACCTGTAAAAAGCCCAGGTCGGCGCGTAGTTCGGACAAGATTTACAAATGGAAATGGAAACACCTGGGACGGCTGATTAACGGAGAGCAATGGCCTAATGTTACAGCAGTCCAATAAATGCTTGGTTCATTACACAAAAGAGACGTATGGCGATTCCTTCGGCACGGACCTTCTTGAGCAATATAAGATGTACGTGCAGTCAGCCGAGAATGTCAGCGCGCGACGGGTGGCTTCGAGTCGCTATCTCCTCACACTAAATATCGCGCTCGTTACTCTCTACGGCATTCAATCTGAGGGGTTCGTTCAGAGCTATTGGACGATGCTGATTCCAATACTCGGCATCCCTGTCTCTTTGCTCTGGTACCAGATTATTCAGTCCCACAGTGACCTGAATACCGTCAAATTCAAGATAATCCACCAACTTGAAGAACATTTGCCAGTTGCGCTGTATGCCCATGAATGGCAGTTGGCCGGAGAGGGGCGCGGGACATCCTATAGTGCCGTCACTCACATAGAAAAGTGGATTCCGAGAGCCTTTATTGTCCTCCACAGCATTCTCTTTATCTCACCGTTTTGGGTAAAACGCGGGCGCGATTTCCTGGTTTGACTACAGCGACCCCCTTCACCGAATCCACCGTCGAAACAACGTCCAACATGGTCTATACTGGACCACTATCGCTTAGTTGCCGGAGGTGTGACCATGGAAGTCTCCAAACCCCAGCGTGTATGGACCGTTGCCGAAGCGAAGGCCCGTCTGTCCGAGGTCTTGCGGCTAGCCGAGACGGAAGGGCCGCAGCGCATAGGTACCCGGCGTCCGTTCGTTGTGGTGCCCGCCGAGGCGTGGGACGCGAAAACGCCGCCGCGTAAGCCCTTTGGCCAGTGGCTCATAGAGAACGTACCACGCGGCACCAATCTTGAGGTGCCGGAGCGGAGCTCCAATCGCCCGATTCCCTTCATTGACGAAGGATAGCCCGAGCCAATACCCTCACCGTCGCCACTCGGAACGTCGCCGATTTCCGGCCCTTCAACGTCGCAGTCATCAATCCCTGGGAAACGTCGTGACCGCCTTCACCGAATCCACCGTCGAAGACGCGGCCCTGGTTTGGCTCGAAAGCCTCGGCTGGAGCATCGCCCATAGCCCGGACATCGCGCCCGATACGCCGGGTGCGGAGCGTGGCGACTACGGAGCGGTGGTGCTGGAACGGCGGCTGCGCGACGCGCTCGTCCGTCTCAACCCCACCCTGCCGACCGAAGCCCTGGACGACGCTTTTCGGAAGCTGACCCACTTGGAAGGGCCAACGCTTGAAGCCCGTAACCGCGCCTTTCACCGTATGCTCGTGGATGGCGTGACGGTAGAGCATCGTACAGATGCCGGGACGGTACGTGGGGCGCAGGCGCGAGTGATCGACTTTGATACGCCCGTCAATAACGACTGGCTGGCGGTCAATCAGTTTACGGTTGTTGAGAACAAGCACGAACGCCGGCCCGATGTGGTGCTGTTCGTCAACGGCCTGCCGCTCGGAGTCATCGAACTCAAGAACCCGGCGGACGAAGACGCGACCATCTGGACCGCCTGGCAGCAACTCCAGACCTATAAGGCCGAACTGCCGACGCTGTTCAGCATGAATGCGGCCCTGCTGGTCTCGGATGGAGTCGAAGCACGCATCGGTACGCTGACCGCCGGGCGGGAGTGGTTCAAGCCCTGGCGCACGATCTCGGGCGAAACCCTGGCCGATCCGCATATGCCCGAATTGCAGGTCATGCTCGAAGGCGCTTGCCTACCGGGACGCTTTCTTTCGCTGGTCCGCGACTTCATCGTGTTTGAGGATGACGGCAGCGGGGCATTGGTCAAGAAAATGGCCGGCTATCATCAGTTCCACGCGGTCAGGGTTGCTGTGACCGAGACTCTACGGGCCGCGGAGTTGGAGTTGGCGGAAGGACAGGCTGGCGAGAGGTTTGGCCGCTACGAGTCGGGCCGCAAGCCTGGAGGCGAGCCCGGCGACCGGCGTATCGGCGTGGTGTGGCACACCCAGGGGTCGGGTAAGAGCCTGACCATGGCCTTCTATGCCGGACGCATCATCCGCGAACCTGCGATGCAGAATCCGACTATCGTGGTACTGACCGACCGTAACGACCTGGACGACCAGCTCTTCGGTACATTCGCGCGTTGCCATGACCTGTTGCGCCAGCCGCCGGTGCAGGCGGCAAGCCGGGCGGACCTGCGCGCCAAGCTCGCGGTCGAGTCGGGCGGCGTGGTTTTTACCACCATCCAGAAGTTCTTTCCTGAAGAGCCCTCAGCCGGGGAGCGCGAGGGGCGCACCCCTCGCACAGGAAAGCGGGGTGACCGGCACCCATTGCTGTCGGAGCGGCGCAACATCGTGGTCATTGCCGACGAGGCCCACCGCAGCC
>WTHD01000470.1:4040-28806 GCA_011523265.1 Candidatus Binatota bacterium | reverse complement strand
CGGGCTTCCCTGCGTCATCGCGCTGACCATGCTCGATCTGGCGGAAAAGCAGGGCGTACACATCGATATTGCCACCCTTGAGAAACGCTTGGGAGTGCGTGTTGTCCCGGTACAAGCCACAAAACGTCGAGGGATCGATCACCTCCGTCAGACCTTGTGCGATACGCTCAACGCAGGCGTCTCCCCTTCCCGGCCCGTTGTGTTTCCCGAAGCGTTCACGCAAGAGGCCCGGGCGCTGGCCCAGCAGCTCACCCAAGTCCATCCGACTGCCCGCTTTCCCCACTTTCTGGTTGAGCGGCTGCTAATCGACACCGGTGGCATGGTTGAGCAGGACCTCACCCGACAGCACGGGGAGCAAGTACGTGACTCCGCCCACGCGGCCCGGCAGCGTTTGGCCGCTGACGCGGTCCAACTCCCGCAGATGGAAGCGGATAGTCGCTATGCATGGATCGCCCAGGTCGTGGCGGACGCGCGTCGCTCTTCGTCAAGCCTGAGCCGTGGCCGGATCGACTGGTCCGAGCTGATTGACTCTCTTGTCACCCATAAGGTCTGGGGGCTGGTGATTTTTCTGACCGTTATGGGCGCGACCTTCCAGTCGATTTTTTCCTGGGCGCTGCCGCTCATGGACAGCATTGATACGGTCTTTTCGGTACTGGGTCCCTGGGTCGGCAGCGCACTGCCCGAGGGGCCGCTGCAAAGCCTGATTGTCGATGGCGTGATCGGCGGGGTGGGCGCGGTGGTGGTGTTTGTCCCGCAAATTGCCATTCTGTTCGGTTTGATCGCCATCCTTGAGGATTCCGGCTATATGGCGCGCGCGGCCTTTCTGATGGATCGGGTGATGGCCGGCTTCGGACTGTCGGGCCGGAGCTTTATTCCGCTGCTCTCCTCTTTCGCCTGTGCGATTCCGGGCATTATGGCGACTCGAACGATCAATAATCAGCGGGACCGGATTGCGACTATTCTTATTGCGCCCCTGATGAGCTGTAGTGCGCGGCTGCCCGTATATGTGCTGTTGATCGCGGCTTTTATCCCGGCCGAAACCGTGTGGGGCATTTTTGGCTTGCAGGGGCTGACGCTCTTTTGCATGTACTGTCTCGGCCTGCTCGTTGCTCCTCCCATTGCCTGGGTACTCAAGCGGACGCTGCTGAGTGGTGAGGCCGTGCCTTTTCTCATGGAACTGCCACCCTTTAAGCTGCCGGCCTGGCGGGTGGTCGTGTTCCGCATGTACGACCGCAGCATGGCCTTTCTCAAGCGTGCCGGCAGCATCATCCTGGCCACGACAATCCTGGTCTGGGCACTCTCTTATTATCCGAATCAGGACCTCGTCTCAGAGGAGCTTGAGACCCGCCGGGCGACTGCCACGGAAGCCGAGTTGGCACTGCTTGAGACCGAGGCGGCCGGCATTCGCTTACGCGAGAGTTATCTCGGACAGGCCGGACGGGCGATTGAGCCGTTGGTTCAGCCCTTGGGCTGGGATTGGAAAATCGGCATGGCCACGCTGGCGAGTTTTCCGGCTCGTGAGGTGATTATTGCCGCCCTCGGGACGATCTATAATCTGGGTGCCGGCCAAGATGAAGAGAGCGTCGAATTGCGCCAGGCCATGCGGGCGGAGCGCTGGCCGGACGGCCGACCGGTGTACACGCCGGTTGTGGCGATTTCGATCATGGTCTTTTTTGCCCTGTGCTGTCAGTGCGGAGCTACCCTGGCGACCATCAAGCGGGAAACGAATTCCTGGGGCTATCCGCTCCTGACGTTTGTCTATATGACGGGTCTGGCGTATCTTGGAGCGCTGGCGGTCTATCAAATAGGCAGCCGGTGGATTGGATAAACCATGGATTTACAAACGCTACTGATATTCTCGGTTCTTGTCGTGGCCGTATTCTACGTCGGCCGCTCACTCTGGCCCAGACGAGAGAAAGCCGCGTGCGCCTCGTGTCCGCAGAATCGGCAGCGCGCAGACGATTACGTATGAAGTGAGGCACGGCGGGACCCACCCCTGCCCTCTTGCGTTCCGGTTGTCCGTTCCTGCCAGCGGCTCCCAACCGCCATGAACATGTGCCAAGTCACTCCCCTGGCTCTCTTCTGGTTTCTGATCATGGGGGCCCTGGGCGTCTTTTTCCCCTACTACGGTCTGTATCTCCGTGAGAATGTCGGCCTTGACGGGTTTCAGGTGGGCGTTGTCTTTGCCACCCTGCCCCTGGTCGGCTTCTTCGTTCAGCCTCTGTGGGGCATTGTCGCGGATCGGAGTGGGCTGCGGATTCGCGTCCTGGGGGTGTTGGCTTCGGGTTCGGCAGTTGGGTATTTCTTGCTTGGCTGTGTGGAGAGCTTTCCGGCTCTGGTGGGTATCACGGTCCTGTTCGCTTTTTTTTCTCGTGCCCTTATTCCCATGACCGTCTCGGTAAGCCTGGCGGTGTTACAGGGGAGTCAGCACGCCTTTGGCATTATCAGAGCGTTTGGAACACTCGGGTTTTTCTGCGCCGTGCTTGGCTTTCCGTGGCTGTTGGCCTCCCTCCCCCCGCCGGCAGTCTTCCAGACAACACATCTTGGTCTGCCGTCAGAGCCCCAGCTTGGGATTCTCTTTCCGCTTGCTGCTGGCCTCACCCTGTGTGCAACTGTCTCAGCGCTCACCCTTCCCCACCGTGGGCCGGTTGCACTGCGCGCTCTGCAAGGCGAGTGGCGTAGCCTCCTCTCCCAGGGCCCGTTCTTGCGCCTGACCCTGGTCGGGTTTCTCGCCTTTTTCTTTCTCCATGGCCCGATGGATATCTTTCCCATTTATATCCGCGACCGAGGGGGCGATATCGAGACTATTCGCAACATGTGGTGTGTGATGCTCATCCCGGAGATTATCTTCATGACCCTACTGGGAACGAGTGTCCGCCGCCTCGGTGCGCGTGGACTCCTGGCTGTGGGGATCGGTGCCGGCGCCTTCCGCTGGCTTTTCCTCAGTCAAGTGACCACCCTCCCGCTACTCTACCCGGTCCAGGTTCTCCATGCCCTGACGGTCACCGGCCTCTTTCTGGGGGGGCCGCTCTATCTCGAAGCAACGATACCACCCCAACTGCGCTCAACCGGCCAAGCCCTGTTTAGCATGATCAGTATGGGCTTGGGCGGGGGGTGTTCCAGCTTGATGACTGGAGCCCTCCTTGAACAGGCCGGGATTAACGCGCCGTATCTCGTCGGCGGGGCTGGCGCGCTCCTGTTGGCCCTGCTGCTCCCATCTCTCCTCCCGTCCCTTCAGCCCCCTCCGCTGCCGCAAGACCGCGGCTAAATTACTGCGGGATCTCGATGTAAAAGTCACCGTATTTGGAGACCTTCAGGGTATGACCGGGAAAGACGACGATCGTCGTGGTCGGCAGCTCGACGACGGCCGGACCTCGCACCATCATGCCGGGTTCGAGTGCTTGGCTTGCGTAGGTCTTCGTGTCGGTGAAACCGTCGTACTCGGGGAAAAGGCCCACATTATCAGGATTCGCGCAGACTGGCGAAGAGCTCACCACCCACATATCCGGGCCAGTATCCAGTTGGAGCCATCAACACAACTTCCCCGTTTACAATCTCTGCCTTCCGGTGCTCAGGGACTTTATATAAGTCTTCAATCCCTGCTCGTGCTTTGGCCGTCATAAGAAAACCTCACGGATAAGTTCTCCTATACCATGGTTTGTTCACCCTCGTCTCTTTTTCCGCCAGGAGACGATTATCCCCACCAAGAGGACAAAGGCCGGTTGCAGGATTCCAACGGTCCAAAAGATCAGGCGACTCTGGCGGGCGGTCAGGAGGAGGGGAGAGAACGGAAGGGCCGTCTCCTCCTTTGGTGGCCGTGTGGCGATGAATTCCTCTTCCTCAGCGAGCCAGTGGACCGTGTTCAGAAAGAAGTCTCGGTTACCCAAGATATTGAAGAAGTAGTTATTGGCAAAGTCACTGTCCCCATAGACGACCAAACGGGCTTCCGGAGCTGCCTGGTCGAGACCTGCCTGTTTTCCGTCTTCAGGTCGGGCACCTGCATCGAGCTTCACGGTAACGGCCGCCGCGACTGGAATAGGGCCCGGCCGCACCTTGAAGTCTTCCATATCAACAGCGTCCGCACGAACTTCTTTGTCGCCCAGTCGAGCCCAGCTTCCTGGCCCGGTTTGAGCAAAAGGGGTGACAATAAAATCCCTGGTCTGCCCGTTTGTCTGTGTGCCAACTGACCGGGCACGGGAAAAAAGGGTGTAGGCGGCAAAGTTTTGGACAATGGGGTGATCTTGATTGTAGAGAACGATACGGGGAGTGAGGGGGTCCCCTTCCAATAATCGGTTTTCTGGATCGTACACCACATCATCGCTCAGCACGACTCCGTATTCTCCGAGGAGTTGCGTAAGGACAGGCATATCAACAGGGTCCAGCATAAAGAGGATATTCCCTCCTCGACGGATAAAAGCGGTGAGCTTTTCCTCCTCCTCGGGGAGCAGATCAGAGCGGGGACCGCTTATGACAATAACCGTGGCATCCTGAGGTATTTCTTCCTCACGACCTAAGTCGAGTTGCTTGACCTGAAAGTTTTCCTCCTCGAGGGCTCGGCTTGCGGCACTATACCCGCGGGCACCGTAGCCCCTGGGATTGTTTTCGCCGTGGCCGGTCAGAAAGTAGATGACTTTCTGATCCGTCTGCATGACACTCAGGATGGCGGCGTTGAGAGACGCTTCGCCAACGTTAACGACCTTCCACCTGTCACCAAGTTCCACGACCCCCTTCCCATACCCGTAGCCCCGTATCCCATACTCCTCAGCGAGAGCTCGGTTACGGTTAAGGGGAAGGAGGGTGTAGTGGAAATACGGGCTCTCTGCCGCGTACTGGCCGAGAAGATCACGGAGGATATCGTACACCTCGGGTCTTTCGCCATAAAAGGCGGTGACCTGGACGTTGTCTTGGAGGTTCTCGAGGATTTGTCGTGACTGTGCAGACAGGCTGAGCTCTTTCGTTGGCGTCAAGTCCCAGTGCCGGTTATACCGGATGGCCAGGGTCTCCACTCCTATGAGGAGAGTCACGAGGCCGACGTTGATGATTGCCATAACCAGCCAGTTGTAACGGCTAGGAGCGGAGAAAAAGGCGCGCAGCGAGGTGAACTCTCCGCCTCCCCGCCAGCGTCGTGACTGGAGGGACTGCCACGCAAGAGCCAGAAACAGGAGGGTCACGCAGACAAAGAAAACCACTTCCTGTGAATCAATTGCCCCTTGTGCAAAGTTCTGAAAACGGTCAAACAGCGAGAGGTGACGGAGCAACTCAGGGAACATCTCACCGGTGGCTGCTTCATTCCAGGTTAGAAACCAGAAGAGGACGAGGACCCCAAACGTGGCCATCGCTGCCACCACCTGGTTGTCGGTCAGAGAGGAGATGAAAAGGCCGACGGCAATAAAGGCCGCTCCAAGGAGAAAAAGGCCCAAGTATCCCGCCAGAACGGGCCCCCACTCGACAGGGTAAACGGTCTGGATAAGCAGCGGGTAGAGTAAGGTGGCGACAAGGAGCAGCAGAAATACCACCAGAGCGGCGAGGAATTTGCCCAGGATGATGCTGAGCTCACGGATCGGGTACGTCCACAAGAGCTCCATTGTGCCGAGTTTTTTTTCTTCGGCCAACAAGCGCATGGTCAGCGCAGGAATGAGGAAAAGCATGACAAAGCGGACGTCCACAAAGAAGTACGTCCACAGCCCCTTTGGGAGGCTTACCCCTCCCCATACGATGAAGAAGACGAGGTCGGTATAGAAGAAAAAGCCAGCCAGGGCGAGGGAGACACTCAGTACGGCATAGGCAAACAGCGAGCCGAAGTATGCCCGTAACTCCTTGCGGAGGAGGTATACAACGCTCATGAGCGGCTCCCCTCTTCTTCGGCGACGAGCCGCAGGAAGATCTCTTCCAAGTCCATGGCACGGGGGGACATGAGCAAAATCTTCCAGCCCGCTCGGATGACGGTGTCCCCTAAAATCGGTCGGATATCCGGTATTCTCTCAGCCTCAACGACATAGGCGGAGGCGCCATCGTCTATCCGGCTTTCTTCCCTTACCCGCAGTACGCCGGGAATCTGCTCAAGCCCCCGGAGGACCTCGGCCCGGGGGCCACGGACATGGAGAAGGGTTTCGGAAACCCGCTGGAGGCGTCCTGCCAGCTGCCCCGGTGTATCAAGGGCTAACAGCCGGCCGTGGTGGATAATGATGACTCGGTCACAGATGGCCTGCACCTCAGAGAGTGTGTGGGTGGAAAGTAAAATAGTCCGCTCTCCGCCCATCCCACGAATAAGGGTGCGGAACTCCGCCGCCTGCTCTGGATCGAGGCCCATCGTGGGCTCATCTAATATCAACACTTCTGGCTCGTTGAGCAGGGCTTGGGCCAAGCCCACCCGCTGGCGGTAGCCTTTGGACAGGTGACCGACAGACCGCTTCGTTACTTGTTCCAGACCTAATTTTTCAACCACGTCGTCCACGCGGGGTCTCCGCTGCTGCTTCTTCACCCCCTTCATCTCGGCCACAAAGTACAGATAGCGTTCCGCACTCATCTCAGGGTACAAGGAGAGATTCTCCGGGAAATAGCCCAGGCGGCGGCGTACTTCCAAAGAGTGGCGATGGACATCGTATCCGGCGACGGTGGCTTGGCCGCTGGTGGGAAGGAGGACACAGGAGAGGATGCGCATCGTGGTTGATTTGCCCGCCCCATTGGGGCCGAGGAAACCGACAATCTCTCCCGGTTCCACAGAGAAAGTGACATCCTGGATGGCCGGAAGGAGACCAAAATATTTCGTCAGACTCTGGGCCTGGATCATTCTCTTTTTCTAACTGGGGAGGGGACGAAAAGGGTTCCCTCCCCGCTAAGAAAGCCACATCTGGCTGGACCAGTAGTCCGGCAGTCACCAGGCGTCAAGGCTCATTCAGCAACGAAGTCCGCTTTCTTCTCATGACCTTAGACCGAAGTCCCGCTTCATACAACAATGCCATAAATCTCTTCGGGGGCTTCTGCTACCAGGAGCTGCAAGCTTCATGGAGACGCGTATGAGCCCTGTCATGCGGACGAGGAAGTCTGTCTCTGCCAGCGCACGACCAGCCGTTTTTTCGCGGCTTCCAGGCACCATGTATACTTTCAAGGTCCGCTGTCAATAGATTGTCACCAGGCCAGGTTTTTGCTTGACAGGGCAAAGAAAAGTGCAGTAGGAGGGGTAGAAAGATTTTGTTCTTGGGGAGGAGGTGTCCCATGGCTGGCCCGATTTTCCCGAGGGAAGAATTTGACACCCGTTATCAACTTGTACGAGACCGGATGGAACCGCTGCAGCTCGATGCCGTGGTCGCCTATAGCCCGGGAAACCAGTTTTGGCTCACAGGGTGTGTGGGCCTCATCATCAGCAGTCACGAGACCACCTTTGGCTTCGATACCTTATACCCCAAGGTGGTGCTCCCGGCCGAAGGGGATCCGACCCTGATTGGATTGCGCATTTGTGCCGAGGCATACGCGCAGGAAACCCACATCGCGGACATCCGCACCTTTATCCCCCCAGTCTGGGAACGTCGCTCTGAGCTCATGCACAACACGCTGAGCCAGGTCGACCGCCGCCACCGGCGCATCGGTATCGATGTGGGAGAGTATTCAACGATCACACCAGCTGAGTTCACGATGCTCAAAGAGCGCTTGCCCGACACCGAATTTGTTGATGTCAGCCCGCTCTTTCAGGACCTACGAGCCATTAAGAGCGTTCGGGAGCAAGCCTGCCTCAGAGAGGCGACCCGTATCCAGGTCGAGGCGTTTAAGCTCTTGCGGCAGAGAATACATGCGGGCATGAGTGAAACCGAGGTCCTGTCCGAGCTAGTCCGGTGCCAAACCGAGGCGGGGTCTTCGGAGCCGTCTGTGACCATTGCCTGGAGCAATCCCGGGTATGCTTTCTTTCGCGCTCCCTGGTCAGATCGGAAACTTCAGCAGGGTGATTTTTTGTGGGTGGATGGCGGCGCCACCTACCACGGCTACTGTTCGGACATTGATGAGGTGTTTGTCGTTGGCCGCCCCACCTCAGAGCACGTTGAGCTGTTCGAGTCTCTGGAGCAAGTCTATCGCGAAGAGCTCAAGCTCTGGACGCCGGGCCGAACCGCGCTTGAGATCGCCCGAGGGACGCTGGAGATTCTGCACCGTTTTGGTGCGAGCAACGCGCTGGACCCAGAAATCTTTGTTGGGCACGGCCTGGGCTATGAGATCGTGGAGGCGCCCGTGTTTGCCAGTTGGAGTCCGCCAGAACTCCGATTGCAAGAGGGCATGGTTGTCTGCCCGGAGTGGTACAACCAGACGCCGTATGGAGCGATGCTGTACGAAGAGACCTTTCTCGTAGGCCAGGATCGATTGGAGCCGCTGGCTGACTACGAGAGCGGGCTATGGGAGATCCCGCTTTAGATACGTGCGGGTTTAGTATGAGCGGAGATCAACACGAGCGGACACTCATGGGGAGGTAGAAGATGAGCACGACCGAAGATGAATATGCCAAGTACGGATATGGACGGGGACAACGCATCGGCTTTGGGCAGAAGCCCGCGATCCTGGTCATAGACTTCCAGAAGGCTTTCGTCGACCCCGAATATCCCACTGGGGGACGCCCCCTTATTCTTTCGGCTGTGAAGGCCACTGCCGGCTTGCTTCGGGAGGCGCGCCGCCGTGGTATTCCCGTAATCCAGACCGTCGTGGGTTGTAGCGAGTCCAAGCGGGATAACCCCCACTGGAAGGTCGCAATCTGTCATGAGCTCATTCTCGGCTCCGACGGCTGTCAGGTCGTGGAGGAGCTTCGGGACCCGTCGGACGTTGTTCTGCCCAAGCGTGTTCCGTCTATCTTTTTCGGCACGCCTCTGGCGACAACCCTGGTGCGGCAGGGGGTTGATACGACCATCGTCACGGGCTGCAACACGAGCGGGTGCATTCGGGCCACAGTGATCGACTCTTTTTCGTATGGGTTTCGCACTATCGTGCCAGCTGAGTGCGTGGGTGACATGGAGGAAGCACCTCACTGGGCGAACCTCACGGATGTGGATAGGCGCTATGCTGACGTGATCCCCCTCAGCGAGGTGATGGACTACATCAATCCCTTGCAATACGCCGCCTGATGGGCTGCAGCGAAGAGAGGGGGGTATGCCCAGCCGATTGACGGCAGACATTGGGGGGACTTTTACCGACTTCGTGCTGCTCGATGAAGCAGGACAGATGCACGTCACCAAGACGCCCTCCACCCCCCGCGATTTCACCAAGGGCGTTCTCGATGGCATCCACAAGCTCAAGCTTGATCTGCGTACGGTGGACATCTTTGTCCACGGGGCGACCGTTGTGCTCAACGCGTTGCTGCAGCGCAAACTGCCAAAAACGGGTCTGATCACCACTCGGGGGTTCCGCGATGTCCTCGAGATCATGCGCACCAATAACCCGGAGATGTACAATCTCCAATACGTGAAACCTGCTCCGCTGATTTCTCGCCACCTGCGCTACGAAGTGACTGAGCGGGTGCGGCATACAGGCGAGGTGCTGGTGCCGCTGGATCGACAAGAGGTGCACGAGGCAGCGTGTAGGCTGAAAGAAGAAGGGGTCGTCTCTGTGGCGGTGTGTCTCCTCCACTCGTACGCAAACCCGGTGCACGAGCAAGTCATTCGAGACATATTGAGTGAGGAGATTCCAGAAGTGCTCGTGTGTCTCTCCTCAGACATCGCGCCAGAGTGGCGGGAATTTGAGCGGACCTCAACCACGACCATCAATGTTGCCACTATGCCGATTATTGCCACATACCTACGACGGCTCGAAGCGCAACTCCGAGTAGAGGGCCTTGCAAAAGAGCTCTTTGTGATGCAGTCGAACGGAGGTGTCATGACGGCGACGGCCGCCTGTCAGAAGCCGGTCACAACAGTCATGTCTGGGCCGAGTGGCGGTGCGATCGGGGCGGCTTATCTTGGTGCCCAAATTCAATGCCCCCATTTAATCACTATTGATATTGGAGGGACGAGCAGCGATATGGGCCTGATCGTGGGTGGCACGCCGATTACCACCACTGAGGGGACTATCGATCGGTGGCCCATCCTTGCGCCGATGATCGAGATTCTCTCAATTGGGGCTGGGGGAGGAAGTATCGCCTGGGTGGACGCGGGCGGCGCCCTCCGTGTCGGTCCGCAGAGCGCCGGGGCCGACCCTGGCCCGGTCTGCTATAACCTGGGAGGAACAGAGCCTACGGTGACTGACGCGAATCTCAATTTAGGGCGCATCGATCCCGGATATTTCCTGGGCGGGGAGATCACCCTCAACGAGTTGGAGGCTCGAAAGGCAGTGCAGACCAACATCGCCGAGCGTTTCAGTATGGATACGGTAGAGGCGGCGGATGGCATTATTGAAGTGATCAACGCCAACATGGCGCGGGCCATGCGCTCGATCCTGACCGAACGGGGCTATGATCCACGGGAATTTGTTCTTATGGCCTTTGGTGGTGCCGGAGGCCTCCACGCAGCTGCCTTAATACGGGAGCTTGGCATACCACGCGCCGTTGTGCCCAGTAACCCAGGTGCCCTCTCAGCTGTGGGCATGCTGGCAACCGACTTCCGGCACGATCGTGCCCGCACCTACGTGCAGGCCATAGATGATCTCGACCTGTCTGAGGTCAACGCAATCTATCAAACCTTAGAAATGCAAACGGCGGCTGATTTAGAGGCCGAGAGTATTACCCATGAGCGTCTGACACTCATGCGTTCAGCCGACGTGCGGTACGTTGGGCAGGAGTATCATATTAATCTACCGATCAGCGCAGAGCCCCTCAAAGAGTCAGATAGACAAGCGCTCGTGCGACAGTTCAACGACGCCCATGAGAAACTCTACAGTTATTCAACCCCAGAGACACCCGTGCAGCTCGTGAACCTTCGGGTGGCTGGATTAGGATTTATCGCCAAGCCACAGTTTCCCACTTACTCCCCAGGAACAGACGACGCCCACCAGGCGATCAAAACCCGCCGGCCCGTGTACTTCAAGGAAGGGGGCGGCTTTGTCCAGACCCCGATTTACGCTATTGACCGGCTCCGCCCCCGTAACCAAATCAGCGGGCCGGGGATCATTGAGGACCCCAATTCGACGATTGTGGTCCTGCCCGGTCAAACCGCCCGGATTGATGAATTTCGTAATGTGTTTATCAAAGAAGAAGGAGGTCCGTCATGACAACGCAAGCGGCGACGCAGTCCCGAGGAGAGACTTTTACCGCGGGGGTGGATCCGATCGCGTTGGAGGTCATGCGGGCACGACTGATGTCGATCGTGCGCGAGATGACCGTGACCCTCTACCGGACCTCTTACTCGACGATTATTCGGGAGGTGCATGACTTTAGCTGCGTGCTCCTCGACCGGCAGGCCCGGCTGGTGGCCCAGGCCGAGGGAATTCCGCTGTTCAACGGATCCATGAGTCCAGTTCTGGAGGGCGTACTCCAAAAGTTCCCGCTCGACCAGCTCTTCCCAGGCGATGTGATTATCTCTAACGATCCCTACCAGGGAGGCGGCACCCATAAGAATGACGTCAACATCGTGATGCCGATCTTTCACCAGGGCGAACTGGTCCTCTTTAGCGCCAGCAAATGCCACTATACCGACATCGGGGGCAAGGATCCGGGGAGCTGGTCTGGCGACGCCCGCAATAGCTTTCAGGAGGGGCTGATGATCCCTCCGCTCAAACTCATTGAGGGGGGCAAGAAAAACCAGGCGGTCTTCGACCTGTTCTTTGCCAACATCCGTACACCGGAGTGGTCGCGCGGAGATTTGGAGGCGCAAATCGCTGCGGGCAAAACGGCCGAGCGACGCACCTTGGAATTTTTGGACAAATACGGCTGGCCGACTGTCTCGGCGACGATCGAGGCGCTGATCGATCACGGCGAGCGAGTCGCTCGGGCCCACATCGAGAGGATTCCGGACGGCGTGTATACGGCTGAGTGTTTCGTCGACTCCGACGGTGTCGTCGATGAGCCCGTACCCCTCAAGCTTGCGGTAACGGTCGAAGGCAGTAACATGACCTTCGACTTCACTGGTAGTGCCGCCCAACGAGGGGGGGCGTGTGGCAATGAGGCCTGGGTCGCCACCGTGTCGGTATGTCGCGAAACGGTCACATTTCTTGCGGGCGCTTCCCTGTCGGCCAACGAAGGGTCGTACCGGCCCATCCACGTAGTCGCTCCGGAAGGAACTATTGTCCGCCCCCTCCCTCCTGCTCCCCTGACCACCGGTATCGGGGACGTCGGCACCCGTGTGATCGAACTCATCCTTCAGGCTCTGGCTCCGGTCATTTCAGAAGAAGTCATCGCCGGGACTTTTGGCTGTGTCCAAGTCATGTCTATTGCGGGAACCGATCCCACGACCGGCAAAGAGTATCTGCACTTCTCTCCTTACGCCGGTGGTTGGGGTGGGCGCGCGCGCTACGACGGGAACAGTTCTATGGTCTCGCTGCTCAGCGGCGACAATTATAATATCCCCTGTGAGGTCATGGAGACCAAGTTTCCGGCCTTGTTGGCCGAGCGTTTTACCCTGCGAGAAGGGTCGGCTGGATCGGGCAAACGTCGCGGAGGTCTGGGGGTGAGCTACGATTACCGGCTGCTGACAGGCGGAGAATTTTTGGTCTCCATGGACCGAGAGAAGTTTCCCCCGCACGGGCTGTTTGGCGGAAAGGCCGGTCTGCCCAACGTGACGGTGGTAAACCCCGACACTCCGGCGGAGCAACAGTTTGCCAAGGTGGCGGGTTATGAGGTAAACGCAGGGACGGTCCTGAGCCATCGCACGGCTGGGGGAGGAGGGTACGGCGACCCCTGGGAGAGAGATCCCCAGTTGGTGTTGGACGATGTGTGCAATGAGTATATGAGCGTAGAAGCAGCTCGAGAGGACTACGGTGTAGTGATAGACCCGGTACGCTGGGGTGTGGATGAGGCGGAGACGACCCGACTCCGCAGCAAAGCCCGCACAAGTTAGCGCGTTGTTTTTGCAAACCCCACAGGAGGGAACTATGACACAGACCGCGGATGTCGTCATGATCGGTGCTGGGGTGACGGGGCCAGCATCGCCTTTAACCTAGCCACACGCGGAATCACGAATGTGGCCGTGTTAGAAAAGAACTTTATCGCCTCGGGCGCGACCAGGAAGAGCTCTGCCTGTATCCGACAGCACTACTCGACCGAGATCACAGCCCGGATGGTGCGGCAAGGAGGTATCCGTCATGAGCACACAGGATGCATACGCAAAGTATGGGTACGACCAGAGTCCGATTCATTTTGGGGAAAGGCCGGCTATCTTAGTCGTGGATTTCCAGAAAGGATTTATCGATCCCAAGTACCCCACCGGGGGGAGTTCTCTCGTCGAGTCGGCCGTGCAAAGTACGGCTCCCCTCCTCAAGCTGGCCCGGGAGAAGGAAATCCCAGTGGCCCAGTGTGTCACCGTATTTCATCCCAACCACCGAGACCTACCCCACTGGAAAATTGGCGTCCTCGAGGATTGTGTCTTTGGCAGTGAGGCGGCCGAAATCGACGAACGCCTCTACCACCCGGACGATATTTTTCTGCCCAAGAACGCGCCGTCTATCTTCTTTGGAACCCGGCTTGCCTCTATGCTGATTCGGCAGGGAGTCGACACAACGATCGTGACCGGCATTGTGACCAGCGGCTGTATCCGCGCCTCTGTCATTGACTCCTGTTCGTATGGCTTTCGGACGATTGTCCCACGGGAATGTGTGGGGGACTTAGACGAACAACCCCACCTGGATAACCTCCGAGACATCCAGCGGCGCTACGCCGAGGTGGTCCCGCTTGCAACCGTCATGGACTACCTGACTACCTCTCTCGGTCAAGCGGCCTAACGTGGTCCTTTCAAATTTCCTGATGCTGCTCTCCCTGTGACGAGGTTGAGTAGGAGAGGAGGTCTGTATGTCAGCAGTGGATTCGACAGAGAAAAGCACCCTAGACCCCACGACATTCGCGGTGATCTACAACGCCCTCAACGCCGCCGTGCAAGAGATGTCTCTTACCTTCGAGTATTCCGCCTGGTCGTCCATCCTGTCGCAGTGTCGGGACTTTTCCTGTGCCATCTACGACGCCGCCTCACCCCCGAACGCGCTGTGTGTCTTCGATGGTCTCCCGCTCCATATCAACGCCCAGCCGGTCACGATCAGCGAGATTGCCAAATTCTTCGGAGACGAGATCTACGATGGCGACGTGATTATGGTCAACAGCGTGTACTACGGTACCACCCATTGCGGCGACCTGGTCGTGGCGTGCCCGATCTTCTACGAAGGCGAGCACCTGTTCTGGGCCGCCTCTACCGGCCACCAGATGGATATCGGCTCTCCTATTCCGAGCAGTGTCGCTATCCAAGCCACAGACGTGTGGAGCGAGGGCATCCAGATTCCCCCGATCAAACTGGAAGAACGCGGCAAGCTGCGCCGAGACGTTCTCCAACTCTACTTGGAAAACGTCCGCTACCGCGAGTTTTTGCACGGAGACTTGATGTCACAAGTGGGCTCGGTGAAGACCGGCAAGAAAAGAATTCTGGAGTTGATTGACAAATGGGGAGTAGAAACCTTGCAACAGCTCTCCCAGGAAATCATGGCGTACGCCGGCCGCAGAGCCCGGGACGACATTGCGAAGTGGCCGGACGGCACATACCGGTCGGAGTCTTGGGTGGATTCTGATGGGACTGGCATGAAGAATATCGCGATCCGGTGCGAGCTTACGAAAAACGGAAACGCCATCCAGGTAGACTTCACCGGAAGCGATCCACAGGTGCGGGGCAGCACGAACGCCTCGTGGGCCACGTGTCAGACGGCAGCAACGATTCCCATCCTCGCCTGCCTTGACCCTGACATTCCGCACAACCAGGGCTGTCTGGAGTATATCAATGTCATTGCCCCCAAAGGCACGGTCACGAACGTCAAGTGGCCCGGCTGTGCGTCGGATTCGACAATTGTGCCGTCGGACGCCATGATCGATGCGGTCTGGAAATGCCTCGCGCAGGCAATCCCCGACAAGGTAGTGGCGGGCTACGGGCGGATCGCACCCAACGCGTTCACTTCTGGCTATGATCGCCGGACCGAGGGCAAGGAGACCCCATTTTCATTGATCCTGTTCAACGGGAGCGCAGGGGGCGGAGCATGCAAGGAGTACGACGGCTGGCCCTTAATGTACTGCCCGGGTTCACTCGGCGGCTTAAAGTTCATCTCAATTGAGCTGATGGAGCTCCATTACCCATTCTTGGCGCTGCAACACGAGGTGCGGACCGATTCGATGGGCGCCGGGAAGACGCGGGGCGGTCCGGGCTTGATATGGCACGTGGCTCCCCTCGGAACTCCACAGGTGGACAATTATGGCTATGGCGACGGGATGTTTAATCCGCCCTTCGGCCTGTTTGGCGGAAAACCAAGTGACGGGGGGGCGGTGTATCGGATCAATAAGGACGGGACGCGAACCTTCTTCAGTATGATTGGATACTTCCGGGTACGCGAGGGGGAGTCCTGGGTCGGTCTGTCTACTGGCGGTGGCGGATACGGCAACCCCTTAGAGCGGGATCCAGAGCTGGTACGGATCGATGTCCGCGACGGCTTTATCAGCCTCCAGTCCGCAGAAACAGACTATGGCGTCGTCCTGAACTTGACAACGCTGAAAGTTGACCATGGGGCAACGCAGCAGCTCCGGAAAGAGTTGGTGCGCAGACAGTCGATCGAACTGGTTGTCCCGATCTCGGCTGACTTTGCGACCTACTACAAACAACTGATGAAGCCTGGAGACATATTTGAGTTGAACCCTCGCCCACCGGCAGACGTTGTCTGGACCTTGTAACTCTGGGTGAGGGGAGACCGCGTTATGGGTATACGAGTCGGTGTGGATATCGGCGGGACGTTTACGGATTTCATTATTATCGACGAGCTGGGGACGTTGCGCGTATTCAAGACCCCCAGCATCCCTCGTGCTCCGGAACAGGGGGTCTTCAACGGCATTGAGGATTTGGCAAAAGAGCAAGGCGTCACGGTCAAGGAGTTCGTTAAAAATATCGACCTCTTCATTCATGGGACCACAATTGCGACGAATACCGTCATCCAGCGCCGGGGTCCCAAGATGGGTATTATTCATACCGAGGGATTCCGGGACATCCTGTATCTCCGCGACGGTTTTAAGCCGGACCGCTACAATCTTCACGTCCCGCCACCAGACCCCTTTATCCCGCGCTACCTTCGGCTGGGGGTTGGGGAACGCATCCTCGAGTCAGGCGAGGTGCGCACTCCGCTGAACGAGGCCAGCGTGCGGGAAGCCCTGCAGGTATTCAAGAAAGAGGGGGTTGAGTCAATTCCGGTCTGCCTGCTGTGGTCGATAGTCAATCCCGTGCATGAGCAGAGAGTGCGCGAGATCATCAACCGGGAAATGCCAGACGCCTACGTGGCGCTAGGCTCCGAAGTTCTTCCTGCCCTCCGGGAATGGCCCCGCGCTTGCGCGGCAACGCTGAGCGCGTACGTGGGACCGGTCCTGGGCCACTATCTGACGAAAGTAGAAGGATATCTCAAGGAGAACGGCTATCGCTATCCTCTCCTGATCATGCAGCTCACCGGGGGCTCGGCGGCCGTGCCCGAAATCGAGAAGCGGCCGGTTCTCGCGATCGGGTCTGGCCCTGCGGCCGCTCCTGCTGCGGCGTTGTCTTACGGTGGAGTAGAAAACGAAAATCACTTGATGGTCGTCGATATGGGCGGTACGAGCTTTGACGTCAGTCTGATTACGGACGGGACTATTCCGATGAGCCGTGAGATCCGGATCGAAGACATGCCGCTGGGGGTGGCCGCGGTCGATGTGCACTCAATAGGAGCAGGGGGCGGGAGCATTGCCTGGATCGATTCGGGTGGGATGTTGCGCGTCGGGCCGCAGAGCGCTGGCGCCGACCCGGGACCGGCCTGTTATGGCCAAGGGGGCGAGGAGCCTACGGTAACCGATGCCAATCTCATTTTGGGCTATCTCAATCCTGGCTTCTTTCTTGGGGGCCGGATCAAATTGGATCGAGGGTTGTCCGAGAAGGCGATGGAGAAGCTCGCGAGGCCCCTGGGCCTCAGTATCGTCGAGGCGGCAGCGGCCGTGTACCGCATCGTGAATGCCAACATGGTGGGGGCCATGCGAGCGGTATCGGTCATGCGTGGTATTGACCCGCGTGGCTATACGGTCGTTGTTGGGGGCGGCGCAGGGGGAACGCATGCGGCAAAAATTGCCGAAGAACTCGGCATGACAAAGGTGATATGTCCGGTGGCGGCAGGTGGCCTCTGTGCGTACGGCATGCTGGTTGCTGACGTGAGACATGCGTACCTGACGACCTACCCGACAAACACCGAGAGCATGGATCTGAAGAAAGTCAACGCAATACTGTACGAGATGGAGGCGCGGGCGGTGGAGGAGCTTCAGGCCGAGGGCTTCGAGCCAGAAGGCATCTCGCTCAGCCGGGTTGCAGACGCCAAGTATCCTTATCAACTCCACGAGATCATGGTGCCCGTGCCGGCAGGAGAACTCACGCCAGACGATATTCCCGATCTGACGAACACGTTTCACGACCAGCATGAGCGGCTGTACACCTATTGCATCCGCGACATGTCGGTGGACATGAATGGATGGCGCGTGATGGCCGTTGGCCATATTCCCACAGTCGCCCCCGAGGAGCACGAGCAAGTGGGGAGAGACCCTTTGCCGGCGCGCAAAGCGACCCGCAAAGTCTGTTTCGAAGAGCGCGAACATTATGTCCTCACGCCTATTTACGACGGTGAGCAATTACGACATGGGATGGTGGTTCACGGACCAGCTGTCGTTGAACTGCCAACGACCACGGCGGTGGTCTTCCCGCATCACACTTTGATGGTGAACCCCTATGGCGATTTCCAGATCGAGATTCCCCCGGAGGCGCCCTCTTAGCTGGAGATTTAGATGAGGTGCAGCCAGCGAGCACATACTGTCTTTTCTGGGGGAAGAAATCCTGAGCCAGGAGCGGCCAATTTTTGATTGACGCTGGCCTCAAAAGCGACTAGGAAAGATATTAAAAGGCGGATGTTCTGCGTTCCTCGATACTGTCCTAGACCGTCAACAGTCTAGTAAGGAGGGAGTATTATGAAAGCGCGCTATCTGTGGACGTCGGGACTAATCACCGTCTGTGCCCTCTTTTGGAGCGGGATGGTGTGGGCCCAGGCTCTACCGAGCACACTGCCCGATCTGGCGGCACGACCGGACTATACCCTCGAAACAATCCTAGAGTGGTTTGAGAAATACAAAGAGACCAAACCCGACTTTGAGGCGCCAACGACTTTTCGCCAACAAGATTTATCCCGCCTCGCTCCTTTTATACCACCCGGGATCATTGAGGAGTATGACTTCCCCGAGCTTGAGCTTCGCCTTGTGGAAACCTCAAAGTTCGAGTCGCACCCGCTTAACCGGGAGGCGACCGAAAAATATGCGGGGCAAACCACGGTCACTCCGGATTGTACCCTGGAGAACTACCACGCCGGCCATCCCTTCTCCCCTGAAGAGCTGGACCCGAACGACCCCCTGTCGGGCTGCAAGGCCATTTGGAATTATGAATCCCGTTGGATGCCGTATGGGACGTGGATCGACCGGGTGCAGTGGGTGTGGGTCAGCCGGGGCGGCTCGCATGCCGACCATCCCCTCTCTGTGAGTATGCCTGGAGTCTATCCTGGCCAGGGCGAGTTTGGGCGCACCATCGCCCTGTGGTACCAGCGATTCTACTACACCCACAGTGCGATGTACGGGACTGAGAATAATTACATAGCGCCGGGGGTCGATGGAGCAGAACAGTTTTTTTGGAAGGAGTACGATCACTTCTTTGAGCCGTACGATGTGCGCGGCACCCGTTTTCTCCAGTGGCGCTACGACGACGCGCGTCGGGCCGATGACGCCTGGGTCTATGTGCCGGCCCTCCGCCGTGTCCGACGAGTCTCTGCCGAGGTCAAGAGCGACTCGCTGCTGGGTACGGATTACACCCTGGAGGACTTCTATGCCTTTTCGGGCAGAGTGCCAGTCCACGAGTGGAAGTTTCTGGGCTGGAAGACGGTCGTCTCCCAATGGAACCCCAAGCAGTACCCCCACGTCAAGTACGGCCCGATCAGCTCGATCTCAACGGATGACCATGAGGTGAGAAGGGCGGCGGTTATTCTTGGCATTCCCAAGAGCCAACGCCATCCCTACTCGGCGAAGGTCATGTTTGTGGATCCGGAGAGCTGGAACAATATGTATAACATTATCTTCGACAAGGCCGGCAAGCTGTGGAAAGTCAATGTCTGGTATTGGTACAACACCGAGACCAACCCTGGAGCCCTGGCAGAGGGGAATGCCCAGCATAATCAAGGCCGCCACGCCGTCATGTACTATGATTCATCCATGATTGACATCCAGCGCGGCACGGCAACGATTGCAACGGATCTAGGGGACGAGAAGGGCCCAACATCCCCCCCCCAATTTGGCTACCGAGAGATGACGCCAGCACAGGTCGACGATATCTTTGACATCAATAGGCTGACTGAGGGGAAACGCTAAAGTCCAGTGAAAACGCCAAGCGGCGTGGACAGCGGCGGTTGAGGTTCGCTCACTTGTGCAGAGCCCGGTTTACCGGGCTCTGTTTGGCGAGCCGGACGGTTTATCGTCGGGGGGGGTGGGATAGGGGCCGCCTAGTCGGCCAGGAGTAGCATTATAACCGCCGGACGAGTGATTCAGGAGTGAATATGCCGCAACGAATGAGGCGCGTGTCTATCCTACTGTTTTTCCTTGCCATGCTCGGGATCAACGGATGTACAGGAGACACGGGGGGGGCTATTAATACCGCCGAAAAGCCAGAAGGTGGATATCTCCCCACCCAAGACAGTTATTATGGAGTTGCCGTCGTCGATCAGGACGACGCCTGGGTGGTGGGCCAGCGCGGTGTGGTTCTGCACCTGACAGAGGGCGGAAGAAATGTAGAAGCCCAGGAGACCGGCCTGCGTAATGCCTGGTACAGTGCCAGCTTTGTTGATGCACAAGACGGTCTGATCAGCGGCGAGTTCGGAACCATCATGCGAACGCGGGATGGCGGGAAGACGTGGCAGCGTCTCTCGGTCGACATCCCCGTGCCAAAAGAAGAAGTGCTCGTCATGGGCGTCGACCCAACCCAGGACAATGTTGAGATGCGTGAAGCAGCCCTGCCCCATATCTTCAGCTTGGCTCGCGCCGAGACGAATCCCCTCTCTATCTGGGGTGTAGGAGAACGGGGGACGATCGTCTACTCCGGCAATGGGGGGGAGTCCTGGGAGAACCTCTCCCTTGGCCACGACGTCATGCTGAACGGTGTATATTTTGTGAGTGAGACCGAGGGGTGGATTGTGGGTGAGTTCGGAACCATTATCCATACCTCCGATGGCGGGCGCACCTGGGAGGATCAGACCGAAGTATTGGGCTTGCCCAAGTATTTAGAACCCGGTGTGAGTGATGAAGAGGCATACCTGGCCAGCATCCCAGAACTCCACCTCGAAGACCTGTATTTTTATGACGTTGGTTTTAATACCCCCCTGGAAGGATACGTCGTTGGACTGAGTGGATTTCTTTTGCAAACCAGCGATGGTGGAAAGACGTGGCACTACACGCATGGCGATACCTATGACCACCTATTCAAGATTGCGCTGGCAAACCAGCAGAAGGGTGTTGTCTCGGGAGCTGTTGGAACCATACTGACCGGGGGGTCGGAGAAGAAGTGGAAGCCCCTAGAGGACGTGCAGGAGCACGTCTATACATGGCTCAGAGACGTGGACTTCGCCCCTGACGGCGTATTTGGCGTCGCGAGCGGAGGAAACGGGACGATCCTTATCACAGAGGATGCTGGGTCGAAATGGGGAGCGGTGCCCCGTGAGACGCTTCAGATGGCAGGGGTTCGGGCGCGGACACAGCCGGAGAGTTAGCGTCGGGCCGCTTCGCATTGATCTGCGTAGCTCGTTTTTTCACAAGGAGAACACACATGGCTGAGAAGAGACCAGGGGAAGGCGTGAGCGCTGCTGATCGCTTTGTGCAGAGGCTGGTCGATTTTATCCTACGCCGACGCTTCTACGTGCTTGCCGTGCTTTTGACCATAAGTGCCTTCTGGCTCTACTTTGCCACCTCGGTTCAAATGTTTAGCCGCTTCTCAGACCTCCTCCCTCAGGGCCACGAATACATTCAAGCCTATAATAAGTTTCGGCCTAAGTTTGGCGGAGCCAATATTGTCAATCTGGCGCTCGCGGTAAAGGAGGGGGACGTCTTTAACGTCGAGACGCTCGAGAAGATCCGTCACGTTACCAACGAGTTGGATAAGATCCAGGGGGTGGACCACTATCAGGTCGGCTCGATCTCTCACCTGCGGATCCGCAACATTACCACCACCTCGGGGGGGATGGTGAAATCACTGCCTGTCCTTCCCGATGATATTCCTACAGAGGCAGAGGCTCTCAAGGAACTCAAGCGGCAGATGTTTAACAACCCGCTCGTCTTTGGGAAATACCTCTCAGACGACGGGAAGGCCGCCTTGATCCAGGGAGGGTTTACCGAGGAGCGCTTGGATTATGCTCGGGTCCATGCGGAGATTATGCGTATTCGGGGTGAGGTGGAGGACGACAACCATATCCTGTACGCTGCCGGTGAACCGCTGCTCAAAGGCTGGGTGTGGTATTATACCGGGGAACTCTATCTCATCTTTAGCGTGACAGCGGTCTTTATCTTCTTGACGCTGATCGTATACTTCCGCCGACTATATGGCGTCATCTTACCCGTCCTGGCCGTGATGTTTCAGGCCACCTGGGGCATGGGGTTTTTGGGGCTCATGGGCTATAACCTGGACCCGCTTATCCTGGTGATTCCTCTACTCATCATGGCGCGGGCAGCCAGCCACGCCGTGCAGATGATCGAGCGCTTTCTCGAAGAACTTGAAAACACCGGAGAAAAGCGTCAGGCGGTCCGCAACGCCATGGGCGAACTTTTCTTGCCAGGTTTTATTGCTATCTGCACGGATGCGGCCGGGGTTTTTGTCCTGTCAGTGGCCACGATTCCCCTTATTCGTAACATGGCCTATTTTGCCAGTTTCTGGCTGTTCTGTAACGTTTTTGCCGTTTTGTTGCTCGTGCCGCTCTTGCTCGACACCTTTCCTGCCCCGCGGACCACCGCCCACTATACGCCGGCGTGGATGGTGCGGCTCTTACACGGGTTTGGCGTATGGGCGACCCAACCAGCGAAACGGATGACGATTCTGGCTATCGCTGGCCTGATTACCCTCTACGGCATTCGAGCCGGAACAGAGATACAGTTTGGGGAGGCAGAGGCGGGCTCGCCCTTGCTGTTTCAGGACTCCGATTTCAACATTTCGTCTCGCGAGATCAACGAACAATTTGCCGGGTCCCAGCATCTCGTTATTTATATGGAGGGCTCGCGCCCGCACGTTCTCAAAAAACCAGAACTCCTGGCGATGATAGAGAACTTCCGCCGCTACATGTTGGAGCAGGAGGAAGCGGGTGGTTCGCGGGCTTTGCCCACGTTGGTGGCGAGCATTAACCGCCTGTATCACTACGGGGACCCCAAGTGGGAAGTCATTCCGCCGACAACGGACGGTATCGGCCAGATGTTGGTCCTGTATGAGATCGGGGCGCCGGTTCCAGGGATGATCTTAGAATATGCCGACCTGGAGGCGCAGAACGGCCAGTTAGTCATCTTTTATAAAGATGCCAAGGGGACGACGATTGAGAAAATGATGGAGCGAGCCAAGCGATTCATCGCTGCCCATCCCCAGGATGAGGTGAAATTCGTCCTCGCCGGCGGTATCGAGGGGGTGACCGCCGCTCTCAATGAAGAACTCGAATACTCGGATCGGGTCAGCCTGTCGTTGCTAACCCTTGTCATCTTTATTATCGTGTCGATCAGCTATCGCTCATTTACCGCAGGCTTTTACGTGATTGCGACCTTGATTGCGGCCGGCGTGGCAAGCTTTATTTACATCGTGTGGTATAACATCGGCATGAGCATCAATACTCTACCTGTCGCCTGTGTGGGCATGGGAGTCGGTGTGGATTATATCATTTATATCACCGATCGTATCATGCGGGAGTGTACGCGCACGGGCGATGTGGATGAGGCCATTCGGCGGGCCATTAGCACGACCGGAATGGCGGTGACCTTTACGGCGACTACCCTCATTGGGGGTATCATTCCCTGGGTCTTCCTATCCAGTTTGCGTTTCTCAGCGGAAATGGCTGTCTTGCTTGCTATTCTCATGTTTACCCACTGGCTGGTCGCAGTGACTTTGGTGCCGGCCATGGCTTCGATGGGGAAGCCGAAATTTCTCACCCGGCTTGCCCGTGAGCAAGCTGCTGCGGAATCCCCGAGCGGTGCCCAGCAGGACATGGCCTGATATAAACAGCAGGAGCGAATCTGGTCTCATCCTGAGTTCAAAGATACTCCGCAATGGGCCACTGCGCACACCGCGGTCAGCACGATGACGCCGACCCCGGTCACCCTCCTCCCCTGTCGCAAGACCACGGCTGAATTACTGCGGAATCTCGATGTAAAAGTCACCGTATGTGGAGACCTTCAGAGTATGGCCGGGAAAGACGACGATCGTCGTGGTCGGTAGCTCGACGACGGCCGGGCCCCGTACCGTCATGCCGGGTTCGAGTGCTTGGCCCGCGTAGATATTCGTGTCGGTGAAACCGTCGTGGTCGGGGAAATAGAGCGGTCGTATACCCGACTTTGCCGGTGACGGGTCTTCAGGACCCAGCGTCTGCTCTTCCAGCAGTAGCGGCGGTAGCTGGCCCGTCGCGGTGACCCGCCAGCCGTTCATATCGACCGGCATATCGCGCAGGCTATACGTGTAGAGGCGTTCGTGGGCATCGTGGAAGGAGTTGGCCAGGCGTTCGATATCGTCCTCGCCGAGCGGACCGCTCGGGATCGGCACGATGATCTCGTGCGTCTGGTAGGGGTATTTCGCGTCGGCAAACCGTGTCGTCTTGATGTCCTCGGCCGCGAAGCCCTGCATCTTGAGCTCCGCCTGGGCCTGCGCCGCCATCTCGTCGTAGATCGCGTTAACGGTACTGATATCCATGTCCCCGGTATTCATTGGCCGCGTCGTGAGGTAGGCGTGTCCGACGTCTGCGGCGAGCATGCCGAACGCGCACAACCCACCGGCGATGGTCGGGCAGATGGCCTTGCTGACACCGAGCTCCTGCGCGATCTTTGCAGCGTGCGCGCCGCCGGCTCCACCGCCAACGACGACGGTATAACCGCGCGGATCGACACCGCGCATGACCGACACCGCGCGCATCGCGCCGACCATCTCGGTGTTAATAATTCGGTAGATCGCTGCGGCCGTTTCGACCGCGCTCATGTCGAGGCGGTCGCCGATGGCCGTCAACGCGCGTTCGGCCGCCACGCGGTCGAGCGTCATCCGTCCGCCGAGAAAGTTCTCGGGATTGATATAGCCGAGGATCAGGTTCGCGTCGGTGACGGTCGGCACCGTGCCGCCCTGGCCATAACACGCGGGCCCCGGTGCGGCGCCGGCACTTTGCGGCCCTACGCGCAACATGCCGCCAGGATCGATCCACGCCATGCTACCACCGCCCGCCCCGATCGAATGGATGTCGACGGCAGCCACGCCCAGCGGAAAGCCCGCGATCTCTATATCCGTGCTCATCGGGATCTCACCGCCCGTGATCATGGACACCTCGAAGCTCGTGCCACCCATCTCGATCAGCATTTGATTCTGCTCGCCGT
>WTHD01000470.1:0-3940 GCA_011523265.1 Candidatus Binatota bacterium | reverse complement strand
AATGCCGTATAGGCGTCCGGCATTTCCTCGGAGAGGATCGCCGCGATGCGCCTTTCATGCGCGGGATTGATCATCGACCACATCAGGCACACGGCGACCGAGTCGACGCCTTCCTCTTTGAAGTGAGCGAGCGCACGCCGCACGCTGTCTTCGTCGAGCGACTCCTCGACTTCGCCGGTATAGAGCATGCGTTCGAATACGCCCAGGCGCAAGTGGCGCGGGATCAGCGGCTCGGGGGGCAAGAGCTGGAGGTTATAGCGGTCCGGTTTGTGGCCGTCGCGCAGGTACAGGATGTCGCGGAATCCCTCAGTGTGAAGGATCCCCATCCTGGGGCCACTGCGATTGATAATGGTATTGGTGGCGATGGTAGTGCCGTGGATGATGTGGTCGCAACGTGAGACGAATTGCGCGACGTCCAGACCCTGTTGCCGGGCGAGGTCCCGCACGCCGTCGAAGACGGCCTGCTCGGGCGCCGCAGGCGTGCTCGGCGTCTTCCAGACCTCGAGGCCACCCGCCTCGGTTGCGAGGATGAAATCGGTGAACGTGCCGCCGATATCGATGCCGAGGCGCATACCCATGAATGCCGGTTCCCTGGTCGTCGGAGCGGGAATTAGAGCGTAGCGTCCGCATCCTCCGGCGGCAGTGGATTGAGCGCGTACTCGTCCCCCGGTCCAAGGAGAGAGCGGAAGTAAGTCCCCGCGTTCGGCCCTGGCGGATCGATGATCTCGATGGTCTGATCCGCCCGCATCTCGGCGCGTAACGCCTGGGTGGCCGCTTCGTCTACCGCGAGGGTTTCCGGATCGAGCACGACGCCGTAATCGTTGCGCGCGGTTTCGACGCTGATGAACTCGCCGCACACGTCGCGCGCGACCTTGCCCATCGGGCGATCGAGTGGATTGCCGTAACCACCGCCACCGGTCGAGACCGCACACCAGATCTCGCCTTCACGCGTACGGAAGTATGATGACGCACTGACGATGTACTTCTTGCCGTCCTTGCCCACGCGGTACAGCGCGCCGCCGTCACCCGGCTTGCCGCCGAACAAGCCGAACGGCGGATTGGACATGCCATCGCCGTACCCGTAATTGTCGATCTGGCCGGTGCCACGCGGCGTCACAAAGAAATTCAGACCCGGACCACCGCAGTGCTTGCCGGCACCCATCGAATCGGTGCGCACCTGATATTCCTTCACCATGAGCGGGAAGTGCAGCTCGATGATCTCGATCGGGGCGAAGCGCAGCCCACCCACGGTGCCAGGCGTGACCAGAAACGGCCAACCGTCGGAGGTTGCCGACGCGCCTCCGCCGGAGCTGCCGTTGAAGAGGATCACCCCGAAGGGTTTCTCGACGCCTTTGACGCGTCGGTCGATCCCGGTCGTCACGCAGTTCGGCGTCACGTGTCCGCAACCGGCGACGACCTTCTCCGGAACCGCCTGCGCGAGACACTTCCACACCGCGTCGGTGATCGAATCGGCCGGCACAATGGTCGCCGCGGCAGTCGGTCCCGGCCATTCGGCGTTGACGATGGTGCCCTTCGGCGCCTTGACCTCGATGTGTTGCAGGCAGCCTTCGTTGTGCGGGATGCCGGGATCGATGCACATAAGGATCGCGGTCGACACCGAATTGCGGCAGGTCGCCCAGCCTGCGTTCACGCCACCACGCCCCTGTGGATCGGAGCCTTCGAAATCGACGCTGAGCTTGTGACCGTCGATGGTCAGCTTGCAGCGAATCGCGATATCGGTGCGCCCGTAGCCGTCCGAGTCGACCCATGCTTCGGATTCGTAGATTCCGTCCGGCCAAGTTTCGAGCTCTTCGCGCGTGCGCCGGTCAGCGTACTCGATGATCTCGCGTGAGAAGCGTTTGAGCGTATCGGCACCCCAGGTGTCTAGGAGCTCCAGCAGGCGCTTCTTACCGGTTTTCGCTGAACCGATCTGTGACATCAGATCGCCGTAGATGAAGTCGCGGTAGCGGACGTTTTCCAACAAGAAGTTCAGGACATCCTTTCGCATCTCGCCGCGGTCGGCGATCTTCAAGGGCGAGATTTGCAGGCCCTCGCTCCAAATATCGGTGGCGTAGGTCGGCACGCTGGTCCGATACGCCGAGCCGACGTCCATGTGGTGCCCAGTCGCCGCCGACCAGAACAGATGCTCGCCCTTGTAGAAGACGGGTGTGGCGAGCACGAAATCGCCCAGATGCGTATTGCCGTAATAGGCGCTGTTAACGAGGATCAAATCGCCGTCATGGAGATCCTCGGGGCCGAAGAACTTCGCGATCTCGCCGATCGCGACGGGCTGCGCGTTGACGTGAATGGGCAACCCGTCGAACACGCAGAGCGCGTTCGGCGGGATCTCCGCATCGTAGACCGCGCAGGAGAAATCCCGCGCCTCGGCGATGATCGACGACCACGCAGAGTATTCGAAGGTCAACGACATCTCCTTGACGATCGCATTGAGTGCGTTGAAGACCACCGCAAAGGTGGTCGGATCGAGTTTGCGCGGGGCGTCCTCGAGCGTGCCGTTCGCCGTCGTGGGAGCCTCGGCGGTAGCTTCCTTCTTGATTGCACTCACCACACTATCACCTGATCACGCAACGCGGGTCGAGGGTTCGGGCAGTTGCTTGAAGGCCTCGAGGAGTTGCGCAAGACTCCACACGGCACCCCAACCAACTTCGCACATCCTGATGGTCGGGGCGTGTAGCTCGGGTACGGTCGTGCCGCAGCAGTCCTCGATCATGATGGCCTTATAGTCGCGGTACATCGCGTCCTTCGTGGTGCCGGCGACGCATTGATTCGTGAGCACGCCCGAGATAATCAGGGTCTCGACCGCGAGCCCCTTCAGGATCGTGTCGAGCTCGGTGTTGAAGAACGCGCTCAAGCGCCGCTTGTCCACGATCCACTCCTCGGGGAGCACTTCGTACTCGTCGTATATGCCGTGGCCCCAGGAGCCGACGCGGAAGCCGCCGCCGTGCAGAAACGGCCGGGTATCCCAGAAGACCCCGGCATCGATCTCGTTGTGCAGGCCGTGGGTGGTCCATATCACCGGTATGCCCTTGGCGCGAGCGCCGTCGAGCATGCGCTTGGTCGGCTCGATAACGCGTTGCATGTGGGAGATGTCGACGCCGCTCTTCGCGTACCAGCCGTCGTCCGAAAGAACGTCATTCTGTAGGTCGATCAGGACCAAAGCGGTATGGCCGGGCACTAGTGACCAATCGGGAGCATCGTACGGTTGTCTTGACATTGGAAACCTCCTCTCAGCGAATATGGGGCATCACCTTGTTGGCAAACAATTCGAGCGACTCGGCCACCTTTTCGTGTGCCAGGCCCGGGAAGTGCCACAGGCCCCACACCTCGTGGATATCGGGGTAATCTGCCTTGAGTTTGTTCACGCGTTCGATCGCGTGCTCGGGCGTGCCGACGATGTAGAGGTCGTCCTCCAGCAGATCATCTGCGTTGAGTTCGTCACCGATCACCTGGGTCACACCGCGATCCTTCGAATTCTGAAACCATTTGTCGTAGACCTTCATCATGTTCTCGGCATAGGGTTTCAATTCAGCCCAGGTTTTCTCGGGATCCTCGGAAACGACGAAGTAGCGAAGGTGGCGTACATCCCCGGGTCCCCAGCCGAGCTTCTTGCATTCCTCTGCGTAGAGCTTGGGGGCCTCCATGCCCGGTCCTTGCGAGAGAATCCCGACACGATCTCTCGCCGCACGACGCAGGCCGACGGGCGCGCGGGCGCCATAGAGGATCGGAATATCATGCGCGGGCGGCGGGTCCGGCGTGATGCTGGAGTATTGCCAGAACTCGCCGTCGTAGCTGAAGGTCTCGCCCTGCCAACACTTGCGAATGATGTCTACGCCTTCGCTCAGGCGCCGTCCGCGCTCACTGGTCGGGATCCCCCAGCCGTCGTACTCGACCCCACGGTAGCCTTGCACGAGCCCAAGGC
>WTHD01000061.1 GCA_011523265.1 Candidatus Binatota bacterium | reverse complement strand
TCCCTGGGTAGTAGAGCTTCGACATCCGGCGGAGGGAGCACGCCGGGGTCTTCGGGATAGTTGCCAATGGCCACGCGGTACCGGGTCTGAGGCTGCTGTTGCACGACGACGGACACCGGATAGTCCAGGCCGGTCGGCAGCCGCTCCGGTACCTCAATCGTCACATTTGGTGAAGACGCGCCGAACCGTCCCTCCCGGTAGGTGGCCAGGCGTTTGTCGGTGTAGATTTGCCACCGCCCCGCGTCCTTCCGCAGGAGATGGGACAGCACATCGGTAATGACTACCTCGCCGGCTCCAATATTGCGAAAACGGTCGGTATAGCGCAGGCGCATAGAGGTCGTGATTGCCGCGCGCGTGTCGTCCGCCTCTGTGACATCGACCTTCTCAACGCTCAGCGATACCTTGCTCTGCCGCAGCCGCGTCAGCACCTCGCCCACACCGCGCTTTGAGCGTCCGGTGCCGCTGATGAAATCATCCGCATAGACGGCCAGCACCTGCTCCGGGTCAAAAGCTTCCAGCCCGCGAGCGAGCTGCTCCAGGGTCTGCAGCAGGTCGGATGGAACCGCTGGGTCAGCGGAGCCGTACGGGCGTTCGCAGGCTGTCCCCATGTACACAGCAAGCAGCACTGCCGGGGCGCGACGCAAGGCGTTCATATCTGAGGCTGTACAGAAAAGCGGGCCTCTCGACAAGCCTGGGAGTGACGCTGGCTGCAAAAAGTGGAACAGATCAAAACAAACTGGGCTCCGTCTCTGAATGGAGCGGCTGAAGGTCTGGCCGGCAGACACCACAGGGCATATAACCAATTGCTTCCGCTCGGATACGCGAGGCAATGAATATCTGATTTCCCGCCCGAACTCCCTTTGAAGCCTCACAGCTCGGCCGGCAAAATATCTGTTCCGTTTGCCGACCGACATAGAGCCGGTCCTGGGCAATGGCAAAACCTGAGCGTGATAGAATCGTCGGTATGCCTTCAACCGCAAGAATATCCCGCTTGAGCGCGATTTTATTGCCAGCATAACCCGTAAGACTGCCATTACTGCCAACAATGCGGTGACAGGGAATCCGAATCGGCAGCGGATTGTAACGCAGGGCCTGGGCGACCGCCCGGACGGCTGTGGGCCGACCGATTCTCTCGGCCAGCCCTCCATACGTTGTCAGGCTGCCATAGGGAATCTCACTCGCCGCCCGTAGGACCTGACGCTGAAAATCGCTCCGCATGAGAGCATCATCAATCACCCACTCAAGCGCTTGTCGCGAGCCGCTCAAATAGGCTTCAAGTTTCCGGGTCAGCGCCGCGGTAGCGCCCCCATGACCTTGAGCGCGCTCAACCGCAAATTTTTCTCCGAGCTCCTTTTCACTCTCTCTGGGATCGTCGGGAGAAACGAACTCAACCAGCGCCACCCCCTTATCCGTTGTGCCAATCCGCAGCGGTCCGATAGGAGAATCCCAGATGCTCAGGACGAGGCGCGGCCGCGCGGCCACAATCAAATCGGTCAACTGTCTATCGAGCGCGCGTCGAGCTGCGGCGAGGCCGGTCTCCGGGGCGGGTAAAGAGCTCAGTTGGAAGCGAACCTGCTTGTACTGTTCCAGGCGCTGAGTGCAGTCCGGACAGGCGGTCAGATGACGCTGGACTTTCTGCCGGATAAGCGGTGAATTTTCTCCCAGCGCTTCGGCAATAATATCGTCTTCCGCAAATCCACACGCGAGCGTGTTACGCTTTTTGGTTGGCATGGCACCTCCTTTCTTCTCCGGTCACGGTCTGTTGCCAGCAGGTGCGCAGCTTCTTCAGGGCTTGATACACATGCGCCCGGGCGCTGTCTTCAGAGCAGTTCAGGTTTTCGGCAATCTCCCGATAGGCGAGCCCTTCAAGCTGCCGCTGTATCAATGCCGTGCGCTGTCGGAAGGGTAAGGCTCCGATCGCGTTCAGGAGGAGTTGGGCTGTCTCCTGGGAGTGAAACGTCTGTTCTGGCGTTGTCGGATGAACTTTTGAGGAAGGTATGGAACCGTCCGCGACAAATACTTTTCTATAGCGCTGCCGACCACGAATATAATTTTTTACAAGATTTGTTGCAATCCGAAAGAGCCAGGCCCGGTGGTTTGCCTCAGTTGGAAGGTCGCCGTAGGCGCGATAGGCTCGGAGGAAGGTCTCCTGAAATAACTCCTGCGCGTCGTCGCTATTACCCGTACAGCGGATGAGATAGCGATAGACGGAGCGCTGATGGAGAGCGACGATCTCCCCAAATGCGCTCGTCGTGTTCATGGATTGTTCTGCCACAGGTGCCATTCCAATGACGTAGAGTCGGCTTGCTATACCATTCTTCCGCCTAAAGACGTTATACCCAGAACCCGACCGGCAGGGGAGCGAGCATCCCGAGAAAGCAGGTCAGTGAAAACCACACAATGAGCAATGAGCGATATATAGACATAAAACCCTAACCTCCGTTTCGTGTATTTCTCTTACGTTCTTTATATAAGACACCGGAGGACGCTCTGTGTGAAAAAAATGATTGCCTGACCGCGCACTGGTCCGTATAGTCCGGGTGTCATGCCGCGCATCGCGACACCGCTGGTTGCCCTCCTCGTTCTGGGCGCGCTTTCGAGCGCCCTGACCGCGCCGTCCCCCGCCGGGCGGGCCGGGTTTTTCCCGCTCGCCCTGCATAATACCTGGACGCATGAGGTCAAATTCTCCGGGGGAGATTATCACTACTATATGATGGAAACCGTGATCCGGGATGATTTTCCGCTGCTGGACGGCGTGTCCTATATTGTTGCCGAGGAATACGAACCTTTAACCGACAGAGCGCCCGAGGCGAAAAGCACGGTCGCCTATCTGCGCAAAGATGGCTTTCTCCTCCGCTACCCCTGGCTCGATTCCGAGGCTGACACGGTGTGGGATACGAATCTTGGCGAAGGAATCGAACGGGTCCTGCCCAGCCCCTATACCGGAGAGCGGAGTTGGGAGGCCGGGCTCCAGACCAAGGCCTGGCCGCTTGAGGGCGGTCAGAACGTGACGGCCTCGGCCCACGCGCGGATCGATCCGGTAGCGGTTCGGGTTCCAGCCGGAACGTTCCGCAACTGTCTGCGCGTGGAAACCCGGACAACGAGCAGAGTCGCCGACCCCAGGCGCAAGACTGCTGAATTCCACCTCCACTACACCGAGTGGTACGCCCGTGGAGTGGGTTTGGTGAAAGCCATTAGCAGCGAGGGCGCGGGCACGCCGGTCAAGAGCGTCACCGAACTGATCTCCTATCGGGTCTACAAAGAGTAAGCGTGCCAACATCTGCATATCTATTGAGGGCACGTTTACTCTTCCCGCCGTCGGACTAATGTCGGTCTCTGACCGGAAAACTTGACAATCTTCGCTTTTACGCCTCGGAGGATACGGCCGACCGGCCTCAGAGCAGTTTTTGCTTGACTTCCCTTTCCGGTTTGCTAGGCAGCAGGGAGAGGGGGGGACAGGATGTATCCCAAAGCCATCGAGAATTATTTTGCACCGACTGATGTCGCCGAGGTGCTGACGCTCCTCAATCAATACGGAGAGCAGGCAAAACTCCTGGCCGGCGGCCAGAGTCTGATGCCGCTGATGAAGCTGCGGCTGGCTGAGCCGCAGACCATTATTGATCTGAATTCCGTGGCTGCGCTCGACGACATTCGTGAGGAAGACGGTCGCCTTCACATTGGCGCGCTCGCCCGTCATGCCGACGTGGCCACCCACCCGCTCATTCTGCAATCCTATGCGCTCCTGGCGGACGCCGCTCGGAATATCGGCGACCCGCAAATCCGAAACCGGGGGACGATTGCCGGGAGTCTCGTCCATGCCGACCCTTCGGCCGACTATCCGCCGGCGGTCATGGCCCTGGACGGCCAACTCGTCGTGGCCAAGGCGGACGGTAGCACGCGGACAGTCTTGGTTGATGACTTTCTGGCCGGTCCGCTGATGAGCGATATTGGCGAGGACGAATTAGTCACGCGGATTGAAATTCCGGCGCCTGCCGCTCATTCCGGTGGCGCATATGCAAAGCACAGCCAGGTCGCTGGCGACTTTGCCATTATCAGCGTGGCAGCCCATATCACCTTAGACCCGAACGGGGTAGGCCAGCAGGCACGTATTGTTGTTGGCGGCGTGATGCCCAAGCCGTGCCGGGCTGAACAGGCTGCCGGTCTGCTAAAAGGAAAAACCATTGACGCGACGCTCCTGACCCAGGCTGGAGAAGCTGCGGCCGAGGAAGTGGAAACCGAGGACGATGTCAGAGCATCGGCAGACTATCGTCGTCAGCTTATTCGAGTCACGGTGCCAGAGGTGGTACGTCAGGCCAGCGCCCGAGCAGAAGAGTAAACGTACCCTCTATATTTATTCTTGAGGAGAGTCGGCATGAAACGGAGCATAGGCATAACGATTAACGGTGAAGTCTATGAGGAGACGGTTGACCAGCGCCTCTTGCTGGTTGACTTTATTCGCGAGGTGGCGGGGCTGACCGGGACGCATGTCGGCTGCTCGGTCGAAGGGCGCTGCGGGGCGTGTACGGTGATTCTGAACGGCAAGGCCGTCAAGGCGTGCCTGCTGTTGGCGGTTCAGGCAGATGGAGCCAGCGTGCTGACTATCGAGGGCTTGGCGAGAGATGATGCGCTCCATCCCATTCAAGACGGATTCTGGGAGAAGCACGGCTTGCAGTGCGGGTTTTGCACGCCCGGCTTGCTGATGACCCTGTACGAATTTCTCCAGAACCCCAAGCATTCGGACGAAGAGATCCGCACCGCCATGTCGGGAGTTATCTGCCGCTGTACTGGCTACGTCCATATCGTCGAGGCGGTCAAGCACGCCATCGCCACGGTCGAGGCCCTGTCGCCGGAAGAGCGCAAAGAATGGTTTCCAGTGTAAACGGGGGAGCGCGTCATGGCTACTGCAAACGCCTGGGTCGGACAATCCATTAAACGCAAGGAAGATCGCCGTTTATTAGTCGGGGACGGGCAATACCTGCCGGATATCGTCCTGCCACGCATGGTCGTCATGGGCTTTGTGCGCAGCATCTACGCGCACGCAAAGATTACGGCCATAGACACCACTCAGGCGGCCGCCCTGCCCGGCGTGCGGGCCGTGCTCACTGGCGCCGATGTCAAACACCTCGGGTCGGTGCTGTCGGACATGAGTACGCCGAATCTGCCCGGCGAGACCAAACGGCCGATCTTTTGGCCGCTGTCGATTGATGAGGTCAAATACGTCGGCGACCCGCTGGCCGTTGTGGTCGCCCGCGATAAATACACCCTCGAAGACGCGATTGAGCTGGTCGACGTTGAGTATGACCCGCTCGATATCGTGATCGACCCCGAGCACGCCCTCCAGGCTGACGCGCCGCGACTCTATCCTGACTGGGGCGACAATGTGCTCTACCATCAGCATATTCCTGCCGGCGATGCCGATGCGGCCTTCGCCCAGGCCGACCTGGTTATCAAAGAGCGCTTTCGGTGCCACCGCACCGGCGGTCAGCCCATGGAGACCCGTGGCTGCCTGGCAACGTACAACCCGGGTGAGGGGCTGACCCTGTGGCTGACCACGCAGCGCCCGCACATCAAACGCCACCTGCTGGCCGAATACCTCAACCTGCCACACAGCCAGATGCGGGTGATTATGCCCAAAGACATGGGCGGCGCATTTGGGACCAAGGCGCCGCTCTATCGGGAAGAACTCCTGGCCTGTCACCTGGCCATGAAACTCCGCCGTCCGGTGAAATGGGTCGAGAACCGTCAAGAAAGTTTGATGAACGTGGGGCAGGGGCGGGATCAGATTCATGAGCTTGAACTGGCCGTAAAGAAGGACGGCACCATTCTTGGCCTACGGGATCGGATTCTGGCCGACTGCGGCGATGCCCGGACGGCTATTTACGTCGGCTTTGCCATGCCCTTTTTGGGGGCGATGTACCTTATCAACGGCTACGACATCCCTAACGTGGATATCGATCTCACCTGTGTGGTGACCAACAAAGCCTGTCTGACGCCGAGTCGGGCATTTGGTTCGTTTGCCGGACGCTTCGCGCTCGACCGGGCCGTTGAAATAGCCGCCCGTGCTCTGGAGATTGACCCGGTCGAGATTCGCCTCAAAAACGCCATCAAGACCTTCCCGCACGTCTCAGCGGTTGGCGTACACGTAGACTCGGGAGACTTTCCCGGCTCGTTTGCCAAGGCGTGCGCCGCGCTGGATTACGACAATTTTCGGCAAGAGCAGTCCGAGGCGTGGCAAAACGGACGTTATCTGGGTGTCGGCTTCAGCATGGGGGTGGAAATTTCCGGTGTTCCCTCGGAGGTCCTGGTCCCCATGGAACGCCAGCCCGGCTTTGGCGTGGCAACGGTCCAGTTCGACGCGCACGGCAAGGTCCAGGTGGCCGAAGGCGACTCGCCGCACGGCCAGGGGCATGAGACGACGATCGCCCAAGTCGTTGCCGGTGAACTCGGCCTGGCGCCGGAGGATATTTACGTCACATATGGTGACACGCATTCCGGTCCCTTTGCCGCGGGCACCGTTGGTTCTCGCGGCGCTTCCTATACGCTCAGCGCCGCGGTGCTGGCCGCGCGTGCGTTGCGGCCCAAGATGGCCAATATTGCCGCCCACCTGTTGCATATCGAGGCTGGCGAGGACGACTTTGTCTTTCGTGACGGACACGCCATTTTGATCAAAGACGAAAGCCAGCGTGTGCCGATTGCCAAAATTGCCGAGGTGGCGCTGCTCTCTCCTACCGAACTGCCGCCCGGCATGGAGGCCGGTCTTGAACATACCTCCCATTTTGAAGCCGAGACCGCCGGCATGCACAGTTGCAATGTCCATGCGGCCCAGGTCGAAGTGTTTCCCGACACGGGTGAGTATAAAATTGTCCGCTATGTTGCGGTGGATGACGCCGGGCAGCCGATTAATCCCATGGTGGTTCGGGGCCAGATCCACGGTGGGGTGGCCATGGGGATAGGCAATGCGTGTATGGAAG
>WTHD01000243.1 GCA_011523265.1 Candidatus Binatota bacterium | reverse complement strand
AGTTGGTCGAGGCTGCTTAATGTGGCCGGGATCTGGCCATTCAGATTGTTGTGGCCGAGAAAGAGATACTCCAGTTGGGCGAGGTTGCTGAGGTCCGGGATCGGGTCACTCAGGTCATTGGAGCTGAGATCAAGCCACGTCAGTTGGTCGAGGCTGCTTAATGTGGCCGGGATCTGGCCATTCAGATTGTTGTGGCTGAGGCCGAGCTCCTTCAGTTGGGTGAGGGCGCTGAGGTCCGGGATCGAGCCCGTCAGTTCATTGTGGCCGAGAAAGAGAGCCTCCAGTTGGGTGAGGGCGCTGAGGTCCGGGATCGAGCCGCCTAGGTAGTCCGATATAAGAGACAACCAGATCACCCGCGGGGGCGTCCCCCCCACCGTCACGCCATCCCAGGTCTCGATATTGGTCTCCGTACTCCAGTCCGCGGGGAGCGTGTCGAACCCCTGCGTGCCGCTGAGCCCCAGGAGCGTCGTACAATCCGTCGCCAGGCCGGTGAGGTCCACATCGTCCGCCAATACCTCAGCCGTCTTGTACTCGGTGATGGCCGGGCTGCTCGTGGTACACGTGGACTGGGCCAGTACCTCGCCGGAGCCACCCAGAAGGAGCGCGTACAGCAGGCTGCCGAGGACGCTGAGCCGTCCCCGCCGGAGGCGCGCCGTGGGAACGGCGCACCCGCTGGGCTTGTCCGTTACAGTGACGAAGAACAATGGAACAGTCTGCCCCCCTTCCTGTCCCTCTCAGGAATCGGGGCCTCCTCTCGACTCCCGTGCTCTGCACGGCTGTGCGCACGGGGGCTTACTCCGCTAGCAGACGGTGAGTCGGTTGTCCCTAGTAGAATTACTAGGATGAGTGCCATCGCTCCGAGGCGCTCAAGGCGGGAGGGCCAGGTCGGAGGAACCCATCCCTCCAAGATGTGCGATGTGTATTGTTGTGCGGGTCCTCGGCGGGATGGGGCTCCAGGAGTGCGGGCTTCCAGCCCGCAAGGCGGCCAGGATGGCCGCCCTCCCAGGAGGAGAGCCGACCCCTCTCCCGCCCGGGCCAGCCTGTCCGGCCCCGGGCGGGGTAATCTGCATCACACGTCCGAGGGGGGAGTGGGGATAGAAGGCTTTTGTCCGGCGCGGCAAAGTGTTATGGCGACAGGGGAGGAGGACGCCATGTCAACATCAAAGTCTGCCGCAATCCGAGCTAAGCTGGACCATCCGGTGATTGATTCAGATGGTCATATGGTCGAATTTGAGCCCGGCTTTCTCGACTATCTCAAGCGAGAGGGCGGTGCCTCCATGGTCAAGCGCTTTCTCTCGCCCGAGCGCAACTCCGGAGGCTGGGGCCGCTTGTTCCGCTGGTATTCCCTGTCGCCCGAAGAACGGCTGGACCAACGCGCGACGCGCTCGCCGTGGTGGGCGCTGCCGACCAAGAACACCCTGGACCGCGCAACCGCCATGCTGCCCAAGCTCTTGTCCGAACGGATGGACGTTATCGGCCTGGACTTTACCGTTCTGTATCCGACGCTGGGCCTGCTGTTCCCGCATATTGAAAACCCCGAAATGCGCCGGGCGGCCTGCCGGGCGCTCAACACCTTTCATGCCGAGTATTTCGGCGAGTATGCCAGCCGGATGACCCCGGCGGCCGCCATTCCCATGCACACGCCGCAGGAGGCTATTGAAGAGCTTGAGTTTGTGGTCCACGAGCTCGGTCTCAAGGCGGTGATGATGGCCGGGCATGTGCAGCGTCCCATTCCGGTTGTCGAGCGTGCGGCCCCGCAGGTTGCCGAACACGCGTTCTGGCTGGATACGTTCTGTTTGGACAGCGCGTATGACTACGACCCGGTCTGGGCGCGCTGTGTCGAGCTGAAGCTCGCGCCGACCTTTCACTCGCCGGCCATGGGCTGGGGCAGTCGGACCTCCATCTCGAACTATATGTATAACCACATCGGACATTTTGCCGCCTCGGGCGAGGCGCTGTGTAAAGCCATGTTCATGAGCGGTGTCACGCGTCGGTTTCCGACGCTCAAGTTCGGCTTCCTGGAAAGCGGGGTTGGCTGGGCGTGCAATCTGTACGCCGATATGATCGGCCACTGGGAGAAGCGCAACGGCACCAAGATGGCCAACTACGATCCGGCCAATCTGAACTCCGAACAGTTGCTCGATCTGTATCAACGCTACGGCGGCAAATGGGCCGAGGAGTATCCCGGCCGTCTGATCGATGAAAAAAACCTGATGGGCGGTACCCGCGAAGACCCGAACACGCTGGACGACTGGGCGCGCTGCGGGATTGAAACAGCCGAAGACATCAAAGGCTTGTTTATTCCGAATTTCTATTTCGGTTGTGAAGCCGATGATCCCATGAATGCCATCGCGTTTAATGCCGGGCTGAATCCGTTTGGTGCGCGCCTCAAGGCCATTTTCAGTTCGGACATCGGCCACTGGGACGTGCCCGACATGGAAGAAGTTCTGGAAGAGGCCCACGAGCTGGTCGAGCACGACGTGATCACCCCGGATGACTTTCGGGATTTTGTCTTCACCAATCCGACCACGCTGTGGACGGGGACCAACCCCGACTTTTTCAAAGGAACGGTGGTGGAGGGGGCCGTGGACAAGCTGCTGGCTCAAGGGGCTGCGTAACCGCGCGGGATAAAGAGGATAAGCATGGCCTACGACCTGTTAATCAAAAACGGAACCGTTGTGGATGGCACGGGCGCAGTCCGCTATCGGGCCGATATTGGGGTGGCGCAGGGCCGGATCGCCGAAATTGCGCCAACCGGAACGCTCAATGAGAACGTCCCCCGCGTTATTGACGCCTCCGATCTGATTGTCGCCCCCGGCTTTATTGACCCTCACACCCACTACGACGCCCAGGTCTGCTGGGACCCACTGATCTCCTGTTCTTCGTGGAACGGGGTGACGAGTGTGGTGATGGGAAACTGTGGGGTGGGGCTCGCGCCGTGTCTGCCCGAGAAGCGGGAAGTGCTGGCCTGGGATCTGGTTAATGTGGAGGGAATGTCCTTTGAGGTGTTGTCACAGGGCGTGACCTGGGAGTGGGAGAGCCTGGCGGATTTCATGGCCGCCCCGTTCCGGACGGGGATGGGTATTAATCTCGGTTTTCTGGTTCCGCTGTCGCCGATTCGCTCCTACGTCATCGGGGAAGCCGCCCAGGAACGCGCCGCAACGCCTGACGAGACCCGGCGGATTGCGGCCCTCCTGCGAGAAGGCGTACAGGCCGGGGCGCTCGGCTTTTCCACCACCGTGGCCACGCAACACGTAGGCTTCAAGGGTCGCCCTCTGGCGTGTCGGCTCGCCAGTCGGGACGAGCTACGGGCGTATGCAAATGTGCTGCGCGACCTCGGGCAGGGCGCGATCGAGGTGAACCTGGGCGGCGCCGGATCATCCATCCTGCCCTCGGGCAGTCCCGAGCTGATTGATTTCCTGCTGGCCGAAAGCCAGCGTCCGGTCACCTGGCTGTCGGTGCAAACGCGCAGCGACCAGCCAACCGCGCACCGCGAACTGCTGACCAATACCGATGGACTGATTCAACGCGGAGGGATTCCCCAGGCGAGCTGCCAGCCTACAGAGCTCCAGTTCAATCTGCACAACCCCTTTATCCTGGGCGCGTATGACGTGTGTCACTCCTTGTTTAACTGTACCGCTGAGGAACAGGCGCGCATCTATGCCGACCCGGCATTCCGAGCCGAGTTCCGGGCGGCGTGTACGACAACGCCCAAAGCCTTCAGCGGCCAGTGGCAACAGACGCAGGTGTGCAAGGTCGGTAAACCGGAGCATCGAGTGTGGCTGGGGAAGAGCATCGCAGAGCTGAGTCAGCAGGCCGGTACCGACCCCTTTGACACCTTTTTCGATCTGGCCCTGGCCGACGATCTGGCAACCGAGTTCTCCCTGGCCATGCTGAATTTTGATCTCGACCTGGTTGAGGAAGTCATTACGGACCCGCGCGTGTTGATCGGCTTGTCGGACGGCGGGGCGCATGTCGATATGCTGTGTAATGCCGGCTATCCGACCTATCTGCTGGGGACCTGGGTGCGCAGGCGTCAGGCCATGAGTCTTGAACGAGCGGTGCAGCGCATCACCTCCGAACCGGCCCGGCTTTTTGGTTTGTTGGATCGGTGCGTGATTGCAGCCGGTCAGGCTGCGGACTGTGTGGTCTTCGATCCCGAGACGGTTGATGCCGGGGAAAAAGTGATGCTGAACGATCTGCCGGGTGGGGAGCGACGCTTTGTACAACGCGCCGAAGGCATACACTACGTTGTGGTGAACGGAGAGGTCGTGCTCACTCAGGGCGAGCACTCCGGCGCACTGCCGGGGCAGATGCTGCGTGCGGGTTGAGAGCCGAGCCGGAGCGTTGCCCGACGATCAAGCGTCAGCGCGCGGCAAGGAGGGCGCATGAAATTCGCTATTCTCTATAACACCGACTATTACCCTGATATCCACGGCTCGGCCGAGCAGTATTACAACCAGATTCTGGAGCAGGTCGAACTGGAGGAAGAACTCGGCTTTGACGCGGTCTGGTTTGGCGAGCACCACTACTCGGGCTATTCGTTCGGGTCGCCGCCCGTCATGGCCATGGCGGCCGCCGGCCGGACCAAACGCATTCGGCTCGGGACCGGCATCTCCCTGGTGCCACTCAATAATCCTATCCGGCTGGCCGAAGAGTACGCCATGGTCGATGTGCTCTCCGGCGGCCGTCTGGAGTACGGCATCGGTCGGGGCTTTCTGAAATACTCGCATAAAATTTTTGGCGTGGACGAAGCGGAGAATACCGAGCGCTATCACGAGGGGACGGATATTATCTGTAAAGCCTGGACGAGTGCGCAGCCCTTCTCGTATCGCGGCAAATTCTGGGAACTCGAAGACTACACGTTTTTCCCCAGCCCGCTGCAAAAGCCTCACCCGCCCATTTACGCTTCCGGGGCGATTACGCCCGAGAGTTACCAGTGGGCCGGTCAGCGGGGCTTTCATTTGGCGACCGCCTTTTTCCTGCCCAACCAGGAACACGTCCAGGAGTGTATCGGCCTCTACCGTCAAGCGCTCCGGGAAAACGACCATGAGCCGGCCGCCCGTGATGTCGCCGGCGTGTATCAGATGTATTGTGGTGAATCGAACGAAGAAGCCCGGCGCAACGGCGGTCAGCACGCGCTGACGTATTACGCCTTCTTTGGAGCCCTGGCCCAGCGTGGCGCCTTAACCTCTCAGTCGTTCGCCTATCACAAAGGAACGATTTCGCATCTCTTTGCCGGGCTGACCTTCGAGGACCTGGACAAGCGCAACTTGGTCCTGGTTGGCGACCCGGATAATCTGATTGAGCGTATCCGCTGGGCCAAAGAGTTCTACGGTACGAACTATCTGATTCTTGAAATCGCCCAAGGCGGCATGAAGCACGCACATGTCATGCCCTCGCTCGAACGCTTTGCCAAATATGTCATGCCCGCGTTTCGGGATGAGGAATGAGGTATCTCCTCCTCAAAGGGGCGGCGCGTGAGCGCCGGGCTGGGCTCCCTCCCCTGCCGGTCTCTTGCTATATGCCCCTAAAATATGAAAGAGTCGGTGCATCCGCCTGCCAGCGGGACAGGCGGGACAATCTCAAACCGTAAGAACGAGGAAAAAGGGAGGACTGCATATGCATATTATGTCTTTCTCGGAACGTGAATACGTCGATGTCTCCGAGGATGCAATCATCGAAAACGGGAGTAGCTATTTTGGCCTTCCCAATACGATGTTTGATGCCGACCGGGGCGGCCAGCTCATGAATGAGTATCTGGACGAGCGGGTCTATGCCGAAGAGCTGGGCTTTGATGGCGTCATGCTCAACGAGCACCACCAGACCCCGTTTTGTGGTGGTGGGGTCATGGATGTGGAAGCCTCCATTCTGGCCCGGATTACCAAACGGGTGAAAATTGTCCTGCTCGGCAACCCCCTCCCGGTGGGCGATCCGCTACGACTGGCGGAAGAGTTGGCCACGATTGATATGATTTCCGGTGGACGTCTGGTACCGGGCTGGGTGCGTGGCGCGGGCACGGAGCAACTCGCCAATAACATCAACCCGGCCTATAATCGGGAGCGCTTTAACGAAGCCCACGACTTTATTCAACAGGCGTGGACCAAACCGGGACCGTGGCGCTACGAGGGCAAACACTTCCATTACCGGAACGTCAATCCCTGGCAGTTGCCGGTTCAGAAGCCGGTGCCGCAACAATGGATTCCGGGGCTGATCAGCCCGGAAACCGTTATCTGGAGCGCCAAACACCGCTATCCCTATGTGGCGCTGGGGACCAATATCGAATCGACGGTCGAGATGGTGAACCTGTACGCCGATGTGGCCGAGCAGGAAGGCTATCAGGCCGGACCGGAGAACTTCGGCTATTTGCAGAACGTGTGTGTGGCCGAGACGGAGGAGAAGGCGCACGAGTTGGCCAGGGGCTTTGTCTTTGGCGGTGGATTCGGTTCGTTTGCCCGCGCCGAGTGGATGTTCCCGCCGGGATACAACTCCAAGGCAGCGACCAAGCGTCTGGCGCAAGCCCTGACGGACCCGCGCACCGGCGCCGAAATCATCAAGCATACCCAGGGTGAGATTGACGTTGAAGAAATCAAGCGGAGTATTGAGTCGGGTTTTCAGGCCTCGCTTGACAGCGATCTGATTATGGCCGGTACGCCGGAAACGGTCATGAAAAAGCTGCGCAAAATGTGCGAAACCCTCCGACCCGGCATCATGGGTCTGTGGTATCACCACGGTCCGATGAGCTTTGAGCAGCGCAAGACCTGCCTGCGTTTGCTCGGCCAGGAAGTCCTGCCGGGCATGCGTGAAATGGCCAAAGAACTCGACCTGCCCGGGCCGTTTGAGGTGACGCCGGGCTCGCGGCCGCTGCCGGCATCCGGCAAACGCGATCAGATCGTGCCCGATATCGCTGCGGCTTAATTGGTTTAGATTCAGCAACAAAACGGGGGCGGTCCGTGGGGCCGCCCCTTTCTTTTTTCGGGATAGCGTTGGCAGTCGGGCTTTTAGTGAAAGCCCATGACGTCGTGATAATAACCCCAATAGCCACGAATGGCGCTCTCGGTTAAGAGA
>WTHD01000269.1 GCA_011523265.1 Candidatus Binatota bacterium | reverse complement strand
GGGTATGGGACCGCCGCGGCCGGGTTTGACCTCATTGACGGTGAGGGCCTGTCCATCGACTTCTTTGCCATTCAGGTCTGAGATGGCCGCCTGAGCGGCAGTTTCCGTCTCCATTTCGATAAAGCCGAACCCCCGGGACAGACCGGTGGCAGGGTCGGTGATGAGTTCGGCAGAATGCAGGCTCCCAAATGGGGTGAATAAATCTTCAAGCTCCGGAAAGCAGAGCATGGGGGGGAGATTACCAACGTACAGTTTAACAGCCAAAAAAGCGTCTCCTCTCGTTCCGTTTCGCCTGGTCTTATCCACCCCGTCGATCCTGAGGTGGAGGTGGAAGGTAGCAAATTCTCATTTTGATTACAATAAAAAATGAAGAAGGGAAGAGCGGAGAATTTATTGTCCCTCTCCCGTTGAGATGATAGCATTTTTGTTCTGAATAGATTCTAATCTGGTACGGCGCTTTGGGACAGCATGGATACGCAAGCCTCGACCTACAGCCTTTCGGCGGTTATTCTGAGCGGTGGGAAAAGTTCGCGCATGGGGAGGCCGAAGGCGCTGCTGCCCTTTGACGACAAGCCGCTTATCGCTCACCTGGTCCAGCGGCTGTCCAAACGCTTTTCCGATATCGTTGTGGTCGCCGCGCCGGACCAGACCCTGCCGGCCCTGCCGGTCACGCTGGTGCATGATACCGTGGCCTATCAGGGTCCGGTCGGAGGCCTCTACTACGGCCTGCGAGCGATCCGCGGCGCGGCGGCCTTTGTCACGTCGTGCGATGTGCCCTTTCTCCAGTTGCCGTTCATCGACTATCTCGTCTCGCAGCTCGATCACAACGGCCGTGACTATGATGTGGTCGTCCCCGTGTGGCAAGACCGGCTTCAGCCGCTGCACGCCGTGTATCGAAGGCGTGTCGTCCCCCATTTGCAAGAACAGCTCGCCACCCAACGCCTCCGTCCGGTCTATTTGTATGACACCGTGCCAACCCGGAAAGTATCGCCAACGGAAATCAAACGCTTTGACCCTGAGGGGCTGAGTTTCCTCAATATGAACACCCAGGCGGACTATCAGGCCGCCCTGGTCCGGTGGCGGACGCTGTCTGCGCCCATTTCCTGCACGGTGGAGTTATTCGGCGTCGCGCGCCTGACCGCACACACCCCGCGCGTCCCGTTGACCCTTTCGGCTGAGGCAACCCTCGGAGACGCACTGGCTGTCTTAGGGGAGGAATGTCCCGCCCTCCTGGGTGCGGTGCTGTCCGCGGATGATACGGGACACACCAGCTTACGGAGCGGCTATACCTGCAACATCAATGGGAAAGATTTTGTTCGAGACGCGCACACCCGTCTCCGGGCGGGTGACAGCCTGTTGATCTTGTCGAGCGATGCGGGCGGATAAACCATGTACGGGTTCCACGGTCGTCTGCTCCGTATAGACCTCACCACGCAGTCCTACTCCTGGCAGGACATCGACGCGTCCCGGCTCACCGCGGTGCTGGGCGGTGTGGGCCTAGGCGCGTCTCTGCTGTACGATCACGCACCTCCTGGCGTGGAGCCGTTCTCGGCCGACAATCCGCTCATTTTCACCAGCGCCCCGCTGGTCGGAACGGGCCTGACCACCACCGCCAAGTATGCGGTGGTCACCAAGTCGCCCCTGACCGGTTTTATTGCGGACTCGCTCTCCTCCAGTTTTTTCGCCCTGGAACTCAAGCGGGTCGGAGTCGATGCGCTGGTGATTACCGGCGCGGCCGGGCAACCCACCTATCTCCTGATAACGGACGACGGAGTCGAGTTCCGAACGGCAAGCCATCTGACGGGGCTGAGCGCCCAGGAAACCGAAGAACGCATTCGGCACGCGGAACGCGCGGAAAAAGAAGCGGAGGTCCGGGTAGCCGCCATCGGGCGGGCGGGGGAAAACCTCGTGCGGTTTGCAACCCTCAGCAACGAGGGCCGGCATGCCGGACGGGGTGGCGTCGGCGCGGTGTTCGGTGCCAAGCAGCTCAAGGCCGTTGCCCTGCGAGGTCATTGCCGGGTGGCAGTGGCCGATACGGAGGCGGTGGAAAAAATTGCCACCACACTCCGCAAGCGGAGTGTTGGACCACAGACGGCAAAATACCGCGAAATTGGGACGGTGGCGAACCTGGCGGTCTTCGACCGGCTGGGCAGTCTGCCGACCTATAATTTTCAGAATACCCCGTTTGCCCAGGTGGAAGCGCTCAGCGGGGAATCTTTTATCACCAATAGTTTCAGCCAGACGCACGGCTGCGCCGCGTGCACGATTCGCTGCGAGCGCCTGTTTCAATCCCTGAGCGGTGAGGCTCAACGGCTTGAATATGAAACCCTCTTTGCGTTTGGTCCGCTGTGCGGCATCGAGGAGCCGGACGCGATCCTGCGGGCCGCCCGGCTGTGCGACCAGTACGGACTGGATACCATTAGTACCGGCGGCACTCTCGCCTGGGCGGCGGAATGTGCGGACAAGGGTCTCTGGCCCGAGCTGCGTGCGACAGGGCTGTCCTTCGGCAATGCGGAGGCGATTCTTGGCTCGATCCCAGACATTGCCCACAGACGAGGAGTAGGGGCGGTCCTGGCCGAGGGCTCGCGGCGGGCGGCCATCCGCATCGGGGGAGAAGCGGAGCACTTCGCCATGCATATCAAAGGCATGGAGCTGCCGGGCTACGAGCCACGCAGCCTCAAGACCATGGCGCTCGGTTTAGCGGTCAGCCCGCGTGGGGCCTGCCATAACCGCTCGGGGGCGTATGAGGCGGACTTCTCAGGCCAGGTTGATCGTCTGCAAGCCGATGCCGGTCGCGGGGCGCTGGTTGCCGCGTCCGAAGACTTCTCCGCGGTCCTGGACTCACTGATTGTGTGTAAGTTTTTACGCAAGTGTTTTGAGGATTTTTACGCCGACGCCGCTCACCTTATGAGCGCGGTGACGGGGTGGGATCATACTGCCGCTAACCTCAGACAGGTCGGCGAACGTATCAATACGCTCAAGAAACTGTTTAATATGCGTGAAGGCTGGCGGCCTGAGGACGACTGGCTGCCGCCCCGCCTCTTGACCGAGCCGCTGTCGAGCGGTGTTGCCCAGGGAGTGGGTCTGACCCCGGATGAGCTCCGCCTGATGATTCAAAGCTATTATGCCGCCCGAGGCTGGAACGAAGAGGGATTGGTCAGAGAAGAGAAAAAGCGGGAATTAGGGCTCTGAAGCCAATGTCAAAAGCAGAAAAACTGAAGGACCTGTCATCCCCGCAGAAGCCTGAGAAACCAACCCAATAATGACGTCCCTGAGAAAGATGTTGATGCATGGAGCAGAGGAGAGAGATCTTAACTATGTACGAATCAAAAAATGTCTTAGGTGAAAAACTTGAAGTGTGCAGTTCACGGCCGTTAACCGGTTTTTATCGGGACGGCTGCTGCAATACCGGCAGGGAAGATGTCGGCCTGCATACCGTGTGTACTCAGGTCACCGAAGAATTTTTGGCCTTCTCCAAGGCGAAGGGCAACGACCTGAGCACGCCCCGCCCGGAGCTTGGCTTTGACGGCCTCCAGCCCGGAGACTGTTGGTGTCTGTGCGCGCTGCGCTGGAAGGAAGCCTATGAGGCCGGGGCTGCACCCGTCGTGATCCTGGCCTCTACCCACGAGGCCACCCTCGAACATATTCCCTTGGCACTGCTGAAAGAATACGCCCGCGATCTCCATTAGAGCAGCGCTCCCAGCGCCTGAACGGCACGTGACGGGGAGTGTCGGTCAGGCTTCCGCGGTGCGGTTGACGCTGACTCGGACCGCGCAGTATTTGAACTCGGGGATTTTCCCGTAGGGGTCCAGCGCTTCGTTCGTCAGCAGGTTTGCGGCGGCCTCCTGATAGCAGAAGGGGATGAAAATCTCGTTGCGTTGCAGGCCGGCGTCCACCCGTGCGTAGGCGGTAATCTCGCCCCGGCGGGAGGCAATGGTCAGGAGGTCTCCTTCCGCTCCGTCCAGCGCGGCCAGGTCTTCAGGATGGACGTTGATCACAGGCTGCGGTTCGATGGCGTCCAGGACGCTTGCCCGGCGGGTCATCGCGCCGGTATGCCAGTGTTCGAGCTGGCGACCGGTAATCAGCACAAACGGAAACTCGGCATCGGGCAGTTCGTCGGCGCGAATCAGACGCGCGGGGACGAACCGGCCTATGCCGTCCGAGGTCGGAAAATTCTTTTGAAACACCACCGGCCGGCCTGGGTCGTCTTCGGTCCAGCAGGGGTAGGTGACGGAGTCCTGGTTCTCGATCCGTGACCAGCTGATCCCCCCGAGGGCGGAAATGGCCTGACGCATCTCTTCGTAGACCGCCGCGGTGTCGCGGTACTGCCAGTCCAGTCCCAGACGGCGGGCCATGTCTTGAATGATGTCCAGGTCCTGACGGGCCTGACCCGGCGGGTCGAGCGCTTTGCGGGCGAGCTGGACGCGCCGGTCGGTGTTGGTGAACGTGCCGGTCTTCTCCGGGAGCGCGGACGCCGGCAGGATCACGTCGGCAAACGCCGCGGTCTCGGTCAGGAACAGGTCCTGCACGACCAGATGGTCAAGCTTGGCCAACGCTTGCCGCGCGTGATGCAGGTTGGGGTCGGACATGGCCGGGTTTTCGCCCATGATGTACATGCCGTGCAGCCGGTCGTCGAGAATGGCGTCCATGATCTCGACCACGGTCAGACCAGCTTGCGGGTCCAGGGAGACGCCCCACAGGGCCTCGAAGCGCTGACGTATCTCCTCGTTGTCGACCCGCTGGTAGTCGGGGAACATCATGGGAATCAGGCCGGCGTCAGACGCCCCCTGGACGTTGTTTTGGCCGCGCAAGGGATGGAGTCCGGTCCCAGGACGACCGATCTGTCCGGTCATCAGGGCGAGCGCGATGAGACAGCGCGCGTTGTCCGTGCCGTGGATATGCTGCGAAACGCCCATCCCCCAGAAAATCATGGAACCCGACGCGGTGGCATAGCGCCGGGCAACCTCCCGGATGGTCTCGGCGGCAATCCCGCATACGGGCTCCATCTCTTCGGGGCTGAAGCCGGCCACGTTTTGCTTGATGAGGTCAAACCCGGCGGTGCGCTGCTCGATAAATTCCCGGTGTACCAAACCCTCCTCGATGATGGTGTGCATCATGGCGTTGAGCAGGGCCACATCGGTGTCCGGTTTGAACTGGAGATAATACGCCGCATGGCGGGCGAGCTCGGTCCGACGGGGGTCCATGACCACCAGCGTCTTGCCCGCTTTGGCCGCATTCTTCATAAAGGTCGCCGCCACCGGATGGTTCTCCGAGGCGTTGGAGCCGATGACGATAATGCACTCCGCCTCCGCCACGTCTGCCACCTGATTGGAAACCGCGCCCGACCCGATACCTTCCAGGAGGGCGGCGACCGACGAGGCGTGGCACAGCCGCGTGCAGTGATCGACGTTGTTCGTCCCGAATCCGGTCCGCACCAGCTTTTGGAAAAGATAGGCTTCTTCGTTACTGCCTTTGGCCGAGCCAAATCCGGCCAGGGCCTGGCCGCCTTTTTCGTCACGGATTTTTTTGAGACCACCCGCCGCCAAGTCGAGCGCTTCTTCCCAGGAGGCTACCCGAAAGACATCCGAAGGGTCGGCCGGGTCGATCGTAATCTCGGTGGACTTGGGCACCCCCGATTTTCGGATCAAGGGTTGGGTGAGCCGGTGCGGATGGGTGATATAGTCAAAGCCGTAACGGCCTTTCACGCACAGCCGACCGTGGTTGGACGGACCGTCACGCCCGGTGACGTGCAGAATCGTGTTGTCTTTGACGTGATAGGTGAGCAGGCAGCCTACCCCGCAATAGGGACAGACGGAATCCACCCTTTTGTCCGGCTCAATCAGTCCTACCTCCTTGGCCGGCATGAGCGCCCCGGTAGGACAGGCCTGGACGCATTCCCCACAGCCAACGCAGGAGCTGCTGCCCATGGGGTCGTCCACATCAAAGACGATCTTGGCCTGACTGCCGCGCAGGGCGTAGCCAATGACATCGTTCACCTGCTCTTCACGACAGGCGCGCTGACAGCGGGTGCACTGAATACAGGCGTCGAGATTCACGGCGATGGCCGGGTGAGACCCATCCGCCTGCGGCTGCCGGCGCGGGGCGAAGCGCGGTGGGCCGACTTCCAGCGCGCGAGCCCAGGTCGCCAGTTCGGAGTCGCGGGTATAGGGGGTCTCGACAACGTCCGAGAGCAACAGTTCGAGCACCATCTTTTGGGAGAGGCGGGCGCGCTCACTCGTGCTCGCCACCTCCATGCCCTCCTGCGGTGTCCGGCAGCAGGCGGGTGCAAGGGGACGCTCCCCCTTCACTTCCACCACACAGGCACGACAATTGCCATCCGGCCGGAGCCCGTCTTTGTAGCACAGGTGGGGAATGTCAACGCCGTGACGACGGGCAGCCTGTAAAATGGTTTCGCCGGGCAGGGCGTCGACCGCCCGCCCGTCCAGGAGAAAGGAGGTCGGCTTGGCGCTTTCGGGAACGGCGGTCATGAGGCAAGCTCCTCTGGGAAGTGTTGGATAATGCTGCGCAACGGGTTGGGCGCGGCCTGGCCTAAGCCACAAATCGAGGCGTCGCCCATGACTTGGGCCAGTTCTTCAAGCAGGGGCACATCCCAGCGGTCTTGCGCCATGAGCCCGGCCGCTTTCCGTGTCCCCACGCGACACGGCGTACATTTTCCGCAGGACTCATGCGAGAAAAAGCGCATGGCATTGAGCGCCGCAGCCTTGGCGCTGTCTTGATCGGACAAAACGATGACCGCCGCGGAACCGATGAAACAGCCGTGGGGTTGCAGGGTGTCAAAATCGAGCGGCAGGTCGGCCAGCGTGGCGGGCAAAATACCGCCGGACGCGCCCCCAGGGAAATAGGCGTACAGCTCGTGGCCGGGCAGCATCCCTCCGCAATACTCGTCGATCAGCTCACGCAGACTGATGCCGGCCGGGGCCAGATGCACCCCCGGCTTTTGGACGCGACCGCTGACGGAAAACGACCGGAGCCCCTTCCGCCCCCGCCGGCCGTGACTCGCAAACCACTCTGCCCCGCGCCCCAGAATATCGCGCACCCAATACAGGGTTTCAAAATTATGCTCCAGTGTCGGGC
>WTHD01000475.1 GCA_011523265.1 Candidatus Binatota bacterium | reverse complement strand
GCCAGAGGGGCTTTCTTGGTTACTTCCTTTTCGGCAGTATGAGCAAATAAATTATGCTGGTCCTTCAGGTGAGGCTGACGGATTGCCATAGGTAGGCCATTATACGCGAGACACGGAGAAAAGGGAGCGCCCTCACCGCTCCGCTCGATATATGCAGACAATCGGTCTGGTCATCAAAGTCAATACGCCCGCCGCAATTGCGCTGGGTCGCGACCTGGTTGCCTGGCTGCAAGAGCGCGGCAAGAGCATTCTGCCGGAGGACCGCACCAGTGAAGAGCTCGGTCTGGGGCGGGGGTGGCGTAAAGTCGAGATCATGGCCCAGGCCGACCTCGTCGTTGTGCTGGGTGGTGACGGGACGCTGCTCAGCGTTGCCCGGCGGGCCACGTCGCGGGACGTGCCGATTCTTGGCGTCAATCTTGGCGGGCTGGGCTTTCTGACCGAAACAACGACCGAAGAGCTGTTTACCACGCTCACCCGTATCTTCGCTGGCGATTATGCAATCGAGCGGCGCAGCCTACTCACCACCACGCTTGTCCGTGACAAGCAGCCGGTTGGCACGTTTCAGGCGCTGAATGACGCGGTCATTAATAAAGGGGCTCTGGCCCGTATTATGGATCTTGCCACCTGGGTGGACGGCAAACATTTATGTACCTATAAAGCGGACGGGCTCATCGTCGCCACCCCAACCGGCTCGACCGCCTATTCACTGGCGGCGGGCGGACCGATTGTTGATGCCACGCTTGGCGTTGTCGTGCTGACGCCAATCTGTCCGCATACGCTGACAAATCGGCCGGTTATTCTCCCGGACCAAGCCGAGATCAACGTTGTGGTCCAGACTCCGGATGAGGACGTCACGCTGACCTTGGACGGCCAAGAAGGGCATCCGCTCAAGAGTGGAGACACCGTGTGTATTCAACGCTCTCGCGTGACCGTACCGCTTATCATCTCCCCTAACCGGACCTTTTTTGATGTCCTGCGCAGCAAACTTCGCTGGGGGGAGAGATAGCCCCGCTGGCCGGCCGATCGCAGGTTTCGACTCGAATCCCGCGGCCCCCGGCGATGTAGAAGCGGCAACCCCGGCTCGCTTTCGACCACGATCCGTCCGGTATGCGCCTTGACCGGACTCGATAGGCTCCCATATATAAAATGCGGGTAGCCAAGAGAGAAGGAAGGTCCCCGTGAGATATTCTGCTTTTGCTATTGTGACCGTGGTCACACTGAGTTTCTTTTTTCAGCCGTCTCCCGCCAGCGCAAACCCCTGTCAGGAAGCGCAAGAGTATCTGGGTCTCACCCTCCACCCAACCAAGCAAAAAGATGCACCGGGTCTCCCTATTGCTGAGATTGCCCAGCTCACCCCAGGCTCACGCGTCGGGTTGCGCAAGGGTGATATCCTTGAGCAGGTGAATAGCTGGCCTATTCAAGACTGTAAGAGTTACCGCAACGCAGTCCGTGATGCTCAGAAAAAGCAAAAGGCCGTCCTGCTGTTGGTCGCCCGCAAGGGAAAACGGCGGCCGATCTTTTTTGAGCCCGAAATCTGGCAGCGAATAGAAGAAAAGAAAGAAGAGAAACAGGCGGTCGCCAGCCTGCAAACCATGTTGACGGCACCGTTGCCGGAAGGCGTGCAAATGAGAACGGAAGCCATAGGCGACCAGGCCCTCGCCACCTTGCGCGGGCTGGAAACGCTGGCCGTGCTGTCCGGCCCGCTTCCAGTCTACGAGAAGGGCGTACGGGAAGCCAGGAATCGGCTCCGCAGCTTGAGCCGCCAAAGCCAAGGAGATGCAGAAAAACGCGTGGTGGCCGGCGCCAGAGTCCTCATCGGTTATTATGAGACGGCCCGTGCGATCCGGCAGTACAAGTACGACTACATCAGCAGTGAACGGAAAGACATCCGGCAAGGTCGGGCCGTAAGCTTTACTTCCGAAGCCGTTCCTTATTTTTACGATTCACCTGTCACCGCCTGGGTGGATAAATATCCGTTTCTCCGTTCGAGCATTAAAGACTCGCCGGACAAACTGGGCTTTGACTTCATTGAGCGGCCTGGCAGCTGGGACCCGGACCGCGCGGTTCAACTCCTGTGGCGGCAGGCCCGGAATGAAACGGACAAATTTGCCCGTTGGGTGAACGGGCAGGCAAGCACACGCTGAGCGCCCCATGGTCTCGGGCTGAAAAAAGAGAGTCCGAGACTCGGTCTCAACCGCTCCCTTTCTTCTTCCAGTCAGCCGGGGGTCCCAGCGTACGTGTCTCAGCCAGGTGATACGCGCAGGGCGTCGATTGCCCTCTTGAAAAACACCACTCACCCCAGATAAACATCTCATTCCAGTCATGACCTATCGACACAGCACAGCGCGAATCAAAGAGGAAACGTCTCCTCCCATAGAGACGAGATACTGGAAACGTTTCCTCTTCACAGCAAGGAGGGAAGTATGCCCCTAGGCCAGCAGGAACAAGCTTTTATTGATCAAATCGTGGCCGCCGGCGGCCGCGGCTTTAATGAAATGGAGGTTGCAGAAGCACGCCAGGTCGCTCTGCAGCTCTTCCAGATTGAGAATCCAGAGCCGGTTGCCAAGGTTGAAGATCGGGATATTCCGACCCCGAACGGCGACCTGCCGGTCCGGATCTATACGCCCGAGGGAGACGGCCCGCTTCCCGTTCTGGTCTTTTTTCATGGTGGCGGCTGGGTGGTCGGTGACCTCGAAAGCCACGATGCAACCTGTCGCGCCCTGACCAACGCCGCCGGCTGCATGACGATTGCCGTCGATTACCGCCTCGCTCCGGAGCACAAATTTCCCGCGGCGCCCGAGGATTGCTACGAAGCGACCAAATGGGCGGTGCTCAACGTGGCGTCCCTTGGTGGAGATCCGCAACGAGTAGCGATTGGTGGCGATAGTGCCGGCGGCAACCTCGCCGCAGCGGTGGCGCTCATGTCCGGCGACCGGGGTGCCCCCTCGCTCGCCTACCAACTGCTGCTCTACCCGGTCACCAACCATTCCTTTGATACCGAGTCCTGCAAGCAGAACGGGGAAGGTTATCTGCTGACCAAGGATTCCATGGTGTGGTTCTGGGACCATTATCTTGAAAACGACGAGGCGGGAAAGGCTCCGTATGCCTCCCCGCTCCTGGCCAAATACGTGAACAGTCCGCCGCCGGGGCTAGTCATCACGGCCGAGTTTGATCCCCTGCGCGACGAGGGCGAAGCCTACGGCAAAAAGCTCCAGGACGCGGGCGCGGATATCAAAATATCCCGCTACGACGGCACGATTCACGGCTTCTTCAGCTTCTTCCATCTCGACGCTCAGAAGAAAGCCCTGGCGGAAGTGGCTGAGGGACTGAAAGCCGCGTTTGCGCAATAAACGCGCAGGGCTGTGCGCCTATTGCTTGCCAGCGGATGCAGATGGGCGGCCCGGTATGGTCGCCCTTTCTTTTTTTCCTACCGCCGATATGACCACGCGCGCTCTTTCACAACCTTTTTTTCCTCTCGCCCTCGGCATTGACTGTCCCCTGTCAGGGCATTAGCCTGAGAATAATCAACTCCATGGAGGTAGGTATGGCTTCAACGATGACGTATTCCCGGCCTGCGGCCTATGCATCCGAGGTGGCGCGCGCGGAGTTTATCCGCCGCACGTACACCCACCTCGCGTTGGCGATACTGGCCTTTATCCTGGTTGAAAATCTCCTGTTGCAGTCGTCGTTTGCACCGGCTCTGGTCCAGACCATGGTTGGTGGTTACGGCTGGTTCGTTGTGCTCGCCGCCTTCATGGGCGTGTCCTGGCTGGCCGACCGCTGGGCGCGGTCCGATGCCTCGCCACAGATGCAATACCTGGGACTGGGTCTGTATATCGTGGCCCAGGCGGTCATCTTTCTCCCCATGCTGTATATTGCGACGCACTATAGCTCGCCGGATGTGATTCCGACGGCGGGACTGATGACCTTGCTGCTGTTTGGCGGGCTGACGTTCACGGCTTTCACCACCCGCAAAGACTTCTCTTTTCTGCGGGGCATTCTCTCCGTCGGCGGATTTGTCGCCCTGGGGGTGATCTTGGCCAGCATGATGTTTGGCTTTAGCCTGGGGTTGTTCTTCTCCACCATTATGGTTGCCTTTGCCGCCGGGTCTGTTCTGTATACGACCTCGAACATTATTCACCACTATCGGACCGACCAGCACGTCGCCGCCTCGCTGGCGCTGTTTGCCGGTGTGGCCCTGATGTTCTGGTATCTGCTGCGAATTCTGCTTTCCCTGGCAAATAATGACTAGCGCGTTTTACGCTAGGTTGTAGCGCTGCCCGTATGCGCTCGGCCCGGGCTCTCGTCGGGTGCGCCCTGCGCACCAGGAAGCTGGTGCATGGGATGCACCTTACGGAAGGGAATGGCTGGCGAGACGGAATCGTGCATTGCTCTAGCAGCCTGGGCAACCCTTGTGGTTGCCCAGTGTCGGGCTGTTTACTCATCCTCTCCGTTCCGTCACCGCTGCTGCCCCATCACAATCCCCGTCAGCAGACCCACCGCTCCTATCCCTTGGAGCAGACCTACTGACTCGTCGAGAAATATCCAGGCCAGCAGGGCGGCTCCAAGCGGTTCGCCAAGAATCGCCAGTGCGACCAGTGTCGGAGACATATAGGCCAGGGCCCAGTTCAGAATGGTATGGCCCAACACTTGGGGGATAAGAGCAAGCAGGACCAGGACGAGGTAGACCCGTGGGGCATAGCCCAGCAGCGGCAGTTGGAGGACAAAACAACCGGCGAGTAAGAGAACCGCCGCACACCCATAGACCAGCCCGACATACACGCTCAGGCCGAGACGCGGTCGGGCCAGGCGTCCACACAGCAGATAGGCAGAAATCATGACCGCACCGCATACGGCTAAGGCGTCGCCGTACAGCGCGGACTCTCGGGCCGGACCTGCCTGCTGAAAATCGTTCCAGCCGATACACAGACCGCCGAGTAATGCCAGTCCTATCCCCAACCATTGCCGCCGGACGAGACGTTCCCGCCAGATGAGATAGCCGGCGATGGCGAGCAGGAGCGGATTCATGGTCACCAGTGCCACCGAACTCGCGACAGAGGTGTAGCGGAGCGAAGCAATCCAGGCGGCAAAGTGGAGTGCCAGACACAGACCGGCCACACTCACCACCCGCAGGTCAGGAAGCGATAGTGAGCTGCCGGCGGTCCGAAGCCGGACGAGGCTCAGCGGGGTGAATATCAGCGCGGCGAGACCGAGCCGAAAGGCGGCCACCACGAGCGGCGGGACGTCGGGGACAAGTTTGATCAGCGGCGCGGCCGTCGAGATGGCGAGGATGCCCACACCCAGAACAGCGAGCGTTCCACGCGGTCTGGCTTCACTCATCCGAGCTAAAGAGGAATGGGCTTTACAGTTGGAACTGCATCATGCCGAAGCCTACGACCATGGTTCCTTCTTCGTACATGACGACTTCGCCCTTTGCGCCTTCGACTGCCCCAGCCACCGCAATCCAGTTCCGGATCTCGTGCGTGCCGTTGCCGACCGCATCGATCTCCGCATCCGAGATATCGAGCATGGCCGGATCCTGTTGGCACAGGAGATCGAGAAATTTTCTATCGAAGTGCGCGTCCACCTTGCCCATATCCGGCGTGCCAACCGCATGCGACAACCCACCCGTACCGAGCAGAGCCACGCGGCGGGAGCTGTCCCACGACCGGATGGCTTGCCCGACCATCCGACCGAAATCATAACATCGTCTGAGACTCGGCAGGGGTGGCAGGACGCAGTTCTGGATCAGCCACAGATAGGACATGTCCCACTGCGGCGTAAGAAAGTTCAGGCAGGTAAGAAAGCCATGGTCTAAACCGACTTCGCCAATCCGCGTCAAATCAAAGCCTTGGCGGACTCCCTGGTCGAGGACCGCTTCGGCCAGCTCCGGCTCAAAGTTGACCGAAATACTGTTACAGGGAACGCCGAGCCAGTTTTCGACCGGACCAACGCTCGTCTCGGCGGTCACCACGCCAAACGACGGATAGCGGCGCGGGTCGAGCGCATTAAAATGTTCGTCTGAGATCACGACGATCGTATCGGCTCCAGCAGAAGTGAAGGTGTCTCGGAGGGTATCGAAGCCCGTATTGATCCTTCCCCAGGTGGCCTCATCCGCCATCTGGGGCGCACTCATCATCAGGGGGCTGTGAACTGACGACATGGCTGCAACGATATTCGCCATTTGGTTCTCCTTTTTTCTCGTTTGACGGGTCTTCGAGTTGGCCGCCCTACCCGGCCGCTTCTTTCACCTGCTGCACATACTGCGGGATCTCTACCCCCATGGCTAAGGCAAACTGGACCAGAATGTAGGGATGAATCCCGTGCGTATAGAGCCACCCCCAGTCCGGGTCTTTGAGCCGCGTCCGCTCTTCGTCCGTGACATCGTAGTTTGCCAGAATCACCTCGGGGTCTTTCTGGTACTGGGCCAACTCCGTCTCGGATCGAAACAGGTCAACCAGCATGATGTTCAAGCTTTGCGCACTCATAGGTCCTCCCTTTTCTCTCAGAGCCTGCTTGGGACAGCACCCCTGCTCCTCGTATACGCGCCTCAAATATGGCTTGTCAATCGACACAAACCGGTGTCTACTAGGGGGAGGAAGTGGGAGGAGAAAAGCGCTTATCAAGGAGGTGCCGGGATGAGCCTTTCACCCATGGACAATGCGCCCGTCGTGTTGAGCTGGCCGACGACAGCGGGGCTAACCTCAGTCCCGTATCAGGTCTTTTGCGATCCTGCCGTCTACAACCTGGAACAAGAACGCATCTTCAGAGGTCCAAGCTGGAGCTATGTAGGACTCGAAGCGGAGGTTGCCAACCCCGGCGATTTTCGCTCAACCTTTGTCGGCGATACGCCCGTCGTTGTCTCGCGCGACAAAGCGGGGAAGCTGCACGCCTTTGTGAATCGCTGCGCTCATCGCGGGGCCCTGGTGTGTCGCGAGTCTCGGGGTAACCGGGCCACCCATACCTGTATCTACCACCAGTGGAGTTATAACCAGCAGGGCGATCTGATCGGCGTCCCGTTTCGGACCGGCATTCGCCGCCAGGGCGGGTACCCGGCTGACTTTGATCCCGCCCAGCACTCTCTCCAGAAACTGCGTGTGGATACCTAT
>WTHD01000414.1 GCA_011523265.1 Candidatus Binatota bacterium | reverse complement strand
GATGCTCAAACGGATCGTCGCTCTGATCCTCCAAAGTCCCTAACACGCTCTAGGCCGAGGGGCGCCCGGCGGGAGCAAGACGGCCCGGTCCCCGCAGGCCCTGAGACGGGAGGGAAGGGCGGACCGGACGCGGAGAAGAACACATTTCAAACTGAGACACTACCCAGATTCGCATGGTTGACGCTCCGCGAGGACTCGCACCCGCGGGCGTCCGACCTCAATGGTCCTCGAACTCATGGCCAGCCGCAGCGACCTGCCATACCCGTTCCGGTCAGACGCTGGCATCGCCGCTCTCCGTCCCGTGCGCCAGATACTCCCGCCACTTACGCACCGTCACTTTTTGAAAAGCCCGGACCACCGGATTGAGCTCGATGGGAGGGGCGTCCCAATGTCTCTCGTAACCCTCCTGCTCCGCTTCGACCGCAAATCGATCCTGAGCGAGTAAGGGGCCGATGAGCAGACGGTTCGCGATTTTCAAAACCGTGGTCATGGCGAAACGGGGAATACGTACCGGCAGCAAAGGTATCTTCAGCGACTTGAAGTAGAACAAGAAGAACGTCCGAGTGGTCCGCTCATCGATTGGCAGCACAAAAAGCCAGTGTTTTATCTCGTCATCGGTGTTCGACCATTGATAGGGGTATTGAAAGCACAGCTCTATGTGATTGGTGTCGAGCCGGTTGTGATCGACAAACAGCCCGGAGATACGCCCGCGTCCGACCCGCGTATCGTAGGCGAGGTGCACGTTGTCACCGACGGTCTCGCAACGGGTGAGGGTGGCGCCTTCGAAGGGACGGTAGCGACGGTGCAGATGGGCGTGGGAGAAGTCGCTCACGTTGTCGATCACCATCGAGTGGTGGGCCGACCAGGTGAAGCTGAGGGGTACACAGGCCCACCGCGCGGGTCCCTCGAGCTCGGGGATGTCCGGGATCTGGCGTAGCTGCGCCTGCTCCGGTTTCCCAGGGAACAACCAGATCAGACCGTAACGGACCTGCACGGGATAGGTCCTCAGCGAGAGCTTGGGGGGACCTCGTCCGAAGCGGTCGTGGGGGATCTCGGCAAGGTGCCCGTTTTCATCATACTGCCAGCCATGGTAGGCGCACACGAGCCGGCAGCCTTGCACCTCGCCCAGAGAGAGTTTGAGCTGGCGATGCGCACAGCGGTTCTCGACCGCGTGAAACGAGCCATCCGTCCCGCGAAATAACGCAATGGAACGTTTCCAGAAAATGATCTCGACCACTGTACCCGGTTTGACTCGGCGCGCTTCTTCGACCGCGTACCAGTAATCCGGGTCCATACCCGCGGCGCGTGCTTGTTGACGCAAGCTACCGGCCTCCCCGAAGCCGGGTGGCGCACTCGGTGCCGGGCTCATTTCGAGCCCCCGACGGAAGGCATTTGTATGCCTTGGCTCGGTATGAGGTTTTTCACTTGTTCCGCGGCGTTCACGCGCGGGCGTTTCGCGAGCGGATTCGTGATCGCGTTACGGTGGTAGTGAAAGGCGTATGCCTCATGAACCGCAGCCTGGATACTGGTTGGCTGATAGCCAAGCTCCCGTCTCGCTTTGCCGGTGTCGGCGTGACGGCGCTTTTGTAACAGGCGGATGGCACCAGGGGTGAAACGCTGGGGAAAGCTCGGGTGAAACCGGCTCAGATAAAAGCTCGCCGCTTCCGAAAAGACGAGCATCAAGCGGGTCGGAATTCGCCGCCCTGGTCGCGGGAGGCCTGAGACCTCCTCGAACAGCTCCAGGATCTCGGAAATGGTTTTGTACTCGCTGCTGAAGATGTACTTTTCGCCCGAGCGTCCTCGGTGCATACACAACAAATGTCCTTCGACAATGTCCCGTGCCGCGACAAACTCGAAACCGCCATCAACGTAGGCATAGAGCTTGCGGTTGGCGTAGTCGCACAAGGTCCTGCCCAGTCGCGAGGGGAAAAAGTCGCTGCCCCCGACCACCGCACAACACGTTGCGACCACGACATCTTGTCCCGCGGCCGCGGCGCGCCAGCACTCGTGCTCGACGAGTGCCTTGCTGCGCTCGTAGGGCATGGTGCGCTCCATGGGGTAGAACTGCATCGTCTCGTCGCTGGGAGCGGACGGATCGTCTAAATCATAACCGACCGCACTGAAAGAGCCCGTCACCACCACCCGGCCGGCCCCCGCCTCTCGCGCCGCTTGCAGCACGTTACGGGTACCGAGAACGTTGCACTCGAACACTTCTCGGCGATGGGCGCGGTTGCCTTCGATGGTTGAAACCTTGGCCGCGCAGTGATAGACGCCTTGACAGCCCGTGAGCGCGTGCCTGGCGGCATTCAAATCTCGGATGTCACCAAACGCGCGTTCAACCTCGAGGCCTTCCAGGGCTTCGTTGTTGCCCTCGTGTCTCAGCAACACCCGGACTCGAACGCCGTCGTTGAGCAGTCGGCGCACGAGATTAGCGCCCACATGCCCGGCCGCACCGGTGACGAGAACGGGCGGCGTCGATGAGCCAGCAGGTGTGCTTGATCGTGAGGTCATCTGGTCTAGTATGACACACGATGGACTCTGGAGAAACCGGTGGCAAAAGGACAATGCCGCGGCGCATAGCCATTATCGGCGGAGGCATATCAGGGCTGGCGGCCGCGTGGGCGCTGGATCACCACCCGGACCGATTCGATTTTCGGCTGTTTGAGGCTCAGGACCGGATTGGCGGGAATGCGATCACTGCCGATATGCCACAGGACGACGGTAGCTCCATTCCCTTCGACATTTCCGTCACCGCTTGCATTCCGTCGATGTACCACCACATCCTGCTGTTGACGAAAAAGTTCGGCATCAAACTGCTCGATACCAGATTCAGCTACAGTGTGAAGTACCGTGGCGGCGTGTACGCCCACGATTTCGACTCCGACATCCGAGAGCAACTGCAATCCGAGATTGTAAAGTTTCAACGAGTCCTGAGGCGTCTGAAGTGGTTCGGTTGGCTGAGCCGGTCCCAATCGAAGTTTCTGAACGCCCTCAATCCGTTCAATTACATCAGCATGGGGACGGTTCTGAATCTGGCCGGTTTCTCCGGGGACTTCCGGTACAAGATACTGAAGCCCATGTTCGTCAACTTCCTGATGGCGACCAATGTGTTCGATATGCCGGCATCTCTCTTTACGCGGTATCTCGAATTCTTTGATATCGAAAGCGCCACGCCCATGCAGACGTGGAACCAGGGAACCCGACGCATCTACGAAAACCTGTCGGCCAATTTCCGGGACAAGATATACCTCAACCGGCCTGTCCGAAAGGTGTATCGCCAGTCGTCCGGTATCGTGGTCGAGGACGAAGAGGGCGTACAGGAAACGTTCGACGAGGTGGTTTGCGCCTGCAATGCGAACCAGACGCTGATGATCCTCGACAAACCCACGATGCTGGAGCGTTATATTCTCTCGTCGATCCGGTACGAGAGCGAACTGCACAACCATACGGTTGTGCATTCGGACGCCTCAGTCCTTCCGGACAACGCAGTGCAGCCCCTGAAAACGCGGAGCAATCATATCGAGCAATACGGCGCCAGACCGGACAATTATGAAATCACGTACATCATGCACAACCAGCAGCCCTGGGCTCACCGGTCTGACAAGCCCTGTCTGGTGACCTATAACCCTATCAGCGAAATCGATGGGAAGAAGATCATCGGAAAGTGGTGGTTCCAGCACATTGTACATGACGTGCGCCACGTCACTTTGCTCGTTCCTTTGTTCCGTTTCATTCAGGGCAAGAGGCAAACCTGGCACTGTGGCGCCCATACGCTGATCAACAGCCAGGAAACCTGTTTTGTTAGCGGGCTCGCCGCTGCAACACAGATCGGTGCGGATTATCCCTTCGACGATCCCGGGGCGCGGCGGGCGTTCAACCATTACGGGAGTATCATGTATGGTTGGGGGTTCAGGAAAGCGAAGGGATGAAGACCACGAGTGTATTGTCGCAGACTTTTCTAATTGATGATCGCGGGTTCGAGAGGGTGCCGGAGGCCCGTCACCCGGAACTTGAACTTCTTGTTCGGGCTGGTCTTGGGTAGCGGACTCAGCTTCAACTGGTAATCCTTGGGCACCAGTTCCAACTCCAGGTGGCGAACGATCAGCAACAGGTTGGCCGCCATTTGCAGCTCGGTCCAGCGCGCTCCTCCACAGACGTGGGTGCCGACGCCAAATGGCGAATAGGCCCCGGTTTGCCTGTGTTCGTTGCGGGGCTCCGCAAAGCGATCGATATCGAACTTGTCCGGTTCCGGGAAATACTCCTCCATGTAGTGCGTGGCGGGAAATGCGACGAGGACCGTGCTGTACGCTGGCACTTCCATGCCCTCGATCTCGAACGAGTTCATGGCCGTGCGTATATGTACGGGGATGACCGGGTGCAGCCGCAGCACCTCCATCGCGAACCGGTGGGTCGCATCGATCGCCGACGGCGTCAGATCGGTGCCGACCGGATCGCCGTTCGAGAATAGCGCGTCCGCTTCGGCGACGATCTGTTCCCGATAGGGCGGGTTCTTGAGCAACTCGTAGGTGGCGAAAGCCATCGCGCTTCCCAGGTAATGACCGGCGATGATCGGCGCGACGAACGAGAACCCGAGGTCGGTTTCGGGTAGAAACTGCGGGTCGGAGTGATGCAGGTCCATCAGATCGTCGACCAGATCCCGCCGCTTGCCCTCCCGCTGCGCCGGGGTGTGCGAGGAGTGAATCTGGGCATACAGCTCCAGCACGCGATTGCGGTAGCGGTTCATCCTTGGCGTGCGCAGCATGAACTTGGGGAGGAGCTTCATGCCGTGGACCAGCAGCGCCCGGTATTCGAACTTGAGGAGATCATCGAGGATGTCGGAGGGCTCAGTGCTGACGCTGAGGTGAGCAATCTGTTCGCCGATGAGCCGCTGGCAGGCCATTTCTCCCGGCACGGTCTTTCCGATCCCCCATCCTCCGAACGAGCTTCGGCCGAGTGCGAACAGTTCGTGCAGCCGATCGCTCACGACCGTGCGCGAATTGCCCGCCCGCACGGCCTTGCGCATGCGAGCGTGATCAGCCCCGTCCATACTGGCGATGGATCGCGCCGTACCCCACTCCGTCTGAAAGTCCTCCAGGTAGTCCCGCGTCCGCAGGTGGAGACGGCCTTTCTTCGAGACCCATCTGTTCGTTTCGACACCGGCGAGCACCACTATCCGGCGACCGGGGACCTTGAGCTGAAAGACCGGTCCCAGTTTCTTACTTTTTTCGGCCATGAACTTCGGCAGGTTTCCCGACCGGAACGATTTCGAGGATATCATGTCCCACAGGCTCACTCCCGGCAGCGGGCGGAGCCGTGCCGCCCGCATGCTTTCGGGGGGGCGATAGGTACTGCGCACGGCCGGGCCTATGGCTCGCCCGATCAGGTCCATCCCGCTGAAGAGCTCGATGCGCTCTTCAGCAAGTTCGTATTCTTCGGAGTCCATCAGGACGCGGAAGCCACCGCAGTAGTGCACGAGGCCGATGATGGGAACGTCGCGTGGATCCGGAATCTCGCCGTCGAGCAGCGTGCGCATGATCCGGCCTTTTATCTCTTCGCCTGACCGGCCGTCCACCAGGGGGTAACGACCAGTGCGGGTGACCTTGGTGGACAGGGTCCAGAACCCGCCGTCATCGGAATCGAAAATGTCCGCTTTCACTAGGCGATCAACCGCCACGTCACTGATGTCATCCGCCCGGCGGGCGATGCGTTCAACCCAGTACTGTGGTGTATGGACCTGTTCTTCACCGGCTATCTCTACGAGCGTGGGATCCAGCAGTTCGTCTCCGGTGGGGGTCGCATCGGTCAGGGTAAGCGATGTCTGGTCGGAGTCGATGCGGTCCTCCATGGCGAGGTCCATCAGCACGGCGCCGGCGAGCGCACATGACATATTCCACTCCGGGATGGGTACGAAATAGCCCGACTCGTCGTTGTGCAGCAACAGGAGTAGTTCTTCGGCAAATCTCATATTCTGTTCTCCTCCGATTGATCCGCAGAGTCTGGCCCCTCTGTCAATTCCGGGGCTGACCTGCGCGCCTCGGCCTCCAGTTCTGGATAGAACTGCCGACAATATCGACGGTATTTTCCTATGGGGCCGTCCGCCCGGCACAGCCTGGGGGTGGGCTGATACCGCTTCCGGTCCCAGATCACCACGTCCTGCAGCACCTCCCGTTTTCTACTTGCATCCGTTAGCACTTACTATCCCCTCTTTCTCTTCCCGATTCTAATGATTTCAGCTACTTAGAGGGCAAAAGTGCCAAATTTTGCGCATGGGTGAGTGTCTGCCGGAGGGAAACACCTCCATATACCCGCCACCACACCGTCTCATCGAGAGCGGAATCCGCCCCTCACTATGCCAGACGCCGCACCAGATTGCCAATGTACGCCCCATGTCCCCGCTTGCATATCGAGCCGGACTCAGCCACAACAGGCGTCATGCTGTCGAGAATCCCCTGACCGTCCTTCTTCAGAGACGAGCTACCGGAAGGGCGATTGGAGAACACCATCCCGCTACTCATGCCCAAGCAGCGCAATCGTGAAGAAGTCGTCAATACGCAACTGGCCGTGTTGATCTCAAAGCTCGGCGTCACCGCCGACGCGGAAACCATTCATTTGCACGGCAGACACCGGCCAGACGTACTGTTTCAGTTGCGTGGTCTGCGGACCGTCATCGAAGGCAAGTTTGCCGACGTACCGAACGCTGAACAAATCGTCTTGGACGACGCCCGCAAGCGCGTCCGGGCCGGGATTGCCCATATTGCTACGGCAACCGTCTATCCCAAGCAGTTGCGCACGACGCCCACTGCTCAGGTACTCGACACGCTCGCCGAGACCCGGCTGCGCTATTGCATCATTACCGAGACCTCCGAGGGGGATGAATGGTTCGAGGGGAGTCCGGCGGCGCTGATGGAAGCTCTGCGCCGGGCGCAGGAGGCGCTGAGCCAAGATGACATCGTTGAACGGACGGCCAAGGCGCTGCATGGCCGACTGGTCAGCGTTACCCAGCTCTGGCTGGATCAAACAGGAGCGTGTGACCGGCTGTCAACAATTCTCGGGATCACCCCGCCCAAGGGCGAGACGCCCGATAAAGCTCAAGGCCGGCGTGAGACGGCT
>WTHD01000415.1 GCA_011523265.1 Candidatus Binatota bacterium | reverse complement strand
ACCATGCCGTCGCCGAACATTATGGCCGCCATGCTGGCCCGCCGGACCTCGCGGATGAAAATTGCGATTGTCGGCAACGGCCTGCCGCTGCGCGATCACCCCCTCCGGGTCGCCGAAGAAGTCGCCATGCTCGATGTCGTAACCGGCGGGCGTATTATTTCCGGTTTTGTGCGCGGCATCGGGGACGAGTATTTTTCCCTGGGTATCAACCCCACGTATTCGCTGGCGCGCTTTCGCGAAGCGCACGACCTGATTATCCGCTCCTGGACCGAGACCGGCCCGTTTTACTTTGACGGCGAGCACTATCAAGTCCGCTACGTTAATGTCTGGCCGCGTCCCCTCCAGAAACCCCACCCGCCGATCTGGATTCCCGGCTTCGGGAGTAAGGAAACCGTCGAATGGTGCGCCCACCCCGACCGCAAATATCCTTATCTTGCGGTGTTCATGCCGGATGACCTGGTGAAGTGGTTCTTCGATGCCTACCGCGAGGCTGCGGACCAGTACGGCTACGAAGCCTCGCCCTACCAAATGGGCCACCTCCTGCCGGTCTACGTGGCCGAGACGGACAGTCGAGCGGAAGAAGAGGCCGAAGCCCATATCCTGTGGCTCTACCACTACGGCCTGCGTCATAAATGGCAAATGTTCTTCCCGCCGGGCTACACGTCCGCGGCGTCCATGCGACGCATCCTGGCCCGCGCGGCCGACTTTGATTGGGAAAGCATGGATTTCAAGCAGCTCAACGAACGCGGCTACTGTGTCGTGGGCAGCGCCAAGACCGTACGCGAGCGCCTCGCCCATCTGGTCAAGGAACTCGGTTTCGGCCTGCTGCTCCCCCTCCTGCACGCGGGCGATATGCCGCACCATCGGGTCATCAAGAACATGGACCTGTTTGCCGCCGACGTGATGCCTGCCCTGCGCGAGGAATTCAGCGCGATGTCGCAGCGCTGGCTGGAGGCGGCCTAAGTAGGGGCAACCCCCTGTGGTTGCCCTTGTCCGTCGGGCGCGCCCTGCGTACCAAGAGCTGAATAGGCCCATCTCCACGTACACCGCGACAAAGGAGAGTCTCATGGAATTCGGACTGACTGCGGATCATATTCGTCTCCAGAAAGTTGCCCGTCAGCTCGCCGCTGACTTTGCGACCCGTGCGGCCGAGCACGACCGGGACGGCTCTCCGCCCAAGGAGAATTATGTGGCCCTCCGGGACGCCGGCTTCTACGGCCTGGTCGTCCCCAAGGAGTACGGCGGCCAAGAGGCCGGGCTCCTGGGCTATACCATTGCCGCCGAGGAAATCGCCCAGGGCTGTGCGTCGACCGCGCTCTCGTTCAATATGCACGCCGCCACCATAGCGTCTCTGATGCATTCCGCCCTGCCGGATGAAATGAAAAAATGGGTCGCCGAACTGGCGACCAAACAGGGCAAGCTGATTGCTGCTATTCTCTCCGAACCGAGTACCACCAGCATTGTCCCCATGACGTATGCCTGTTCAACGCGGGCTCGCCGGGTGTCCGGGGGCTATCGGCTTTCGGGCAAGAAAGCGTTCTGCTCCATGGGCGAATCGTCCGACTATCTCTGCCTCTTCGCCCATCCCGAGGAGATTGCCAATCCACAAACGGCCCTGGTTGCGGTAGTGCCGACCGACTCGCCCGGCGTGCGCTTCGAGCATGTGTGGGACACGCTCGGCATGCGGGCGACCCGCAGCGATAATCTGATTCTCGAAGACTGCTTTGTGCCGGACGAGGCCATCCTGGGCGAACCCATTCCCAAGATTGGTGAATGGCTGGCCACCAATGAGCCGAGTTTCAATATTCCGTATACCGCCGTCTATCTCGGCGTTGGCTTTGCGGCCTTGAGTGCGATCAAAGACAATGTGACGCAGCGCCAGCCCAAAGGCTACGGGCAGCCCTTGGCCTATCACCCGGATATTCGACGCCGGGTTGCCATGATGAGCGCCCAACTGGAAGCCGCTCGCTGGCTGCTGCGCTACGTGGCCTGGCTGGCCGACGAAGCCTATGAACGCCAGCGCTATACCGACCGCCCAAAGCAGTATGGCACAACAGTGGAAGGACAGACCGCGGAGGTCCTGGCCACCTACTTCAAAGCCAAATACATTGTCGGTGAAGCCGTCACTGCCGCGACCCGCTCGGCGCTCGAAATGGGGGGCGGTCACGCCATCTTTAAGACCTCGGCGCTGGAGCGTCTGTTTCGCGATGGCGCGACCGCGACCATGCAGCACCCCCCCAGCGATTTTTGTCTGTCGTCCTTGAGTGTCCATGAACTCCAACTCGACCCGCAGCAGATTCAACCACCCCTCGCTCAGATATGGGAGTAGGGCGGCTGCGCTACGCGTCTCCTGACAACCGTGTCGATCCCGCCCGGTGCGGCAGCGGTTGAGGGTCCGTTCCCTTTTCTATAGGAATGGGCCAGTACCAAGGAGAAGACAGTGAAAAAACGCATCTACTTCAACGCCTTTCATATGAACTGTGTGGTTCACCAATCGCCCGGCCTGTGGGTCCTGCCGGAAGATCAGATGGAGAACTACACCGACCTCAATACCTGGATTGAATTGGCTCGGCTGTTGGAGCGGGGCAAGTTCGACGCTCTGTTCCTGGCCGATGTCGTGGGCGTGTACGATGTATTCCGGGGCAATCGGGAGGCCGCCCTGACCCAGGCCGCGCAAACACCGGTGAACGATCCCATGCTGCTGGTCCCGGCTATGGCCGCGGCAACCGAACATCTGGGCTTCGCCTTTACCAGTTCGATCCTCCAGTACCCTCCCTTCACTTTTGCCCGGCTCATCTCGACGCTCGACCATCTTACCCAGGGCCGGGTGGCCTGGAATATCGTGACCTCGTATCTGGAAAGCGCCGGGCGCAGCTATGGCCGGTCCGGTTTGCCCGAACATGACGAACGCTACGACATGGCGGATGAGTATTGCGAGGTGTGCTACAAGCTGTGGGAATCGAGCTGGGAGGATGGCGCGGTGGTCAAAGACAAGCAGCGCGGCATCTACGCCGACCCGGATAAGGTGTGGAACGTTGTCCACGAGGGCAAGTATTACAAAATGGACGGCTGCCATCTGTCCGAACCGTCCCCGCAGCGCACCCCGGTGTTATACCAGGCCGGCTCCTCATCCCGTGGACAGGCCTTTGCCGCCCGCCACGCCGAGTGCGTGTTTATTGCTTCCCCGACGCTTGAGGTTGCGCGGAAGACCATCCAGGCGACTCGGAAACAGGCAGAGCAGAACGGGCGCAACCCGGAGGATATTCTTTTCTTTGCCTACCTCAAAACGGTCACCGGCGGCACAGAAGCGGAAGTCAAGCAGAAGTATGACGATTACCTGGAACACACGAGCTATGACGGATCGATGGCGTTATGGTGTGGCTGGGCCGGCTACGATCTCGGCCAGCTCGACCCGGACGAACCGCTCGAATATGTTGAAACAAACGCCATCCGCACGCTCTGGAACAACTTCGTCCACTTAGACCCGGAGCGCAAATGGCGGGTCCGCGACCTGGCCAAATACGTCGGCCTTGGTGGTGGTGGCCCGGTGGTGGCGGGGACACCGGAACAGATCGCCGACGAATTTCAGAAATGGACCGAGGCCGGCGTCGACGGGTTCAACCTCGCCTACGCCGTGACGCCGGGAACGTTTGAAGAGTTTGTTGACGGCGTCGTGCCGGTTCTCCAGAAACGGGGCATGATGCAAACGGAGTATCAGGACGGCACCCTGCGCGAAAAACTCTACGGACCCGGACAGGCACGGCTGAGCCCTCCGCATCCGGCGGTGCAATACCGGCGCTCCGAAGCGGCTCCCGCCCAGGTCTCCTCTCAGCCCCAGCAGGGCGATTCAGCCAACGTTGCCGTGGCGAAATAAACGAAGAGTCATTGAGGCGGTCGGGCTTCATACCCTATGCCCTGTCCTCACTCGCCAGTTCAGGAACATGTTCTGTTTCGTACTGTTCAATTAAGACGCCAATGACTTCCATCAATGAGGCGAGAGGATGCGTTTCCTCTTCTCCAACTGTGTCAACAAGGCTGTCAAGCAAGGCCACAAGACGGTCGTATTCAGCCTCGGTATGCGGAACAAATAGACAATCCGCCATGTCTGGCCAGTGCAATATGGCAGTCGAAATATCAGGGTTCGTCATACTCATGGCTATTCCTTCCATTTCCCCGCATCATATTCTGTATGTGTCAGCACTGCACGAATATACACTCGTCTCCGATTATAATGGATAGCCGCAATCAAACGCACCCGGTTTCCACCAATATTAAATACCGTCAATTTACCTACTTGATCCGCAGAAGGAAAAACTCCTCGTAAATCGGCAAGAGAAGAGAAATTCCGTCGCCTCATCTCTCGATACCAATGCGCTAACGCAGTCTTCGTATCTGGATGCTTCTCAGCAAACTCGTTCAAGCGCTTCCGAGTAATGATATGCATGCCCGCTCAACGGTCTTTGGGACTTCCTCCAGAGCGTTGGCTTTTCAAGCGAACTGCCCGCGTCCCCAGGGATTGAAACGGGGTGTTGTCTGCGAAAAAGACGCCGACACCGGCGTCTAGGCGTCCACCTTGTCGAAGTACTGAATCTTAGGCGCGGCGGCCACCAGCGCTCCGAGGCGGTCCAGAGTGCCGGTTTCCGAACGCCACTGTAAATAGCGCTCCTGGTGGTCGCGCGAGTCCCATAATTCATACAGGACCATGCTGCCTTTGGTCTCGGTGTTGTCATAAAAGTCAACGCTTTGGCAGCCATCATACGCCCGCGTGTCGGGCAATAATTCCCGCATCAGCGTCTTCATATCATCAACCGATTCCGGTTTTACCGACAACTCGATCAAGACCATTGTGCTCATACGCTCGTTCTCCTTTGTGTGAATGAATAGCAATCCGTATCCCCAACCAGATCATGACCCCCAGATGGAAGCAAGCGGCCACCTGAACAGTATTTTCATCTTGGCGAGACGTGGTATAGGAGAGGGGCAGATTGCGGATTGTAAGGGAGAATTCATGAAAATCGGTTTTATGCTGCCCGCATTTGGCGCGATGGCGACCCATGAGAATATGCTGGCCATGGCCCAGCTCGCCGAAGACCGCGGCTTCGAGTCGATCTGGGTGCCCGACCATGTCATCATGCCGACCAAGATCGATACTCCGTACCCGTACAGCAAGTCGGGGCGTTACATCGCCGATCCCAAGGGCGCCCATCTGGAGCCGTTTACCGTGCTGTCGTTCGTGGCGGCCTGCACCCGCCGGGTGCGGCTGGGGTTTACCGTGATCGTGGCCCCGTACCGCCATCCAGTGGTGACGGGCAAGATGCTGGCCTCGTTGGACGTGCTGTCAAACGGCCGTCTGATTGTCGGTGTGGGCAGCGGTTGGTTGGAAGAGGAGTTCCAGGCCCTGGAGGTTCCGTTTGCCAAACGCTGGACGCGCACGGACGAGCACATCCAGATCTGGAAAGAGCTCTGGACGGCCGCGGAGCCGCGCTTTGAGGGCGAGTACCACCGGTTTACGGATGTCCAGTGTCGGCCTCAGCCGCTCCAAAAGCCGCACCCCCCGATTACGATTGGCGGGCGCGGGCGAGCCGGCCTGCGCCGGGTGGTGAGCATGGCCGACGGCTGGCAGGTCGTCTCCGAGCATCCCGACGACGTGTATAGCACCGAAGGCGACCTGGCCAAGGATTTGCAGACGCTCAGACAGATGTGTGACGAGGCGGGTCGCGACTTCTCGACCATAGAGATTACCGCGGTGATTATCACCGGTACGGCCGAGGGGGTTCTCAAGGACCTGCCGGGCTGGGAGCGCCTGGGCGTGAGCCGCTTGATCCTTGACTTTCCGTCGTTTGTGTCCGACCCTAACGAAATGGCTGCCATCTTGGAAAAAATTGCCGCCGAGGCCGAGATGGAAGCGACCTAGCCGAAACCTGTCCTCTGTCCTAATCCACGCAGTCTTACGGCGGCGCGAACGTCCGAAAACCTGGAGCGAGCTAAAGAGTAAACGTGTCCTTCATCAGCTATGAGATGCGGGACACGTTTACTCTTATGGCCAAACGGAATGCCGGGTACGATGTCGTCATTGTTGGTGGAGCCATTATTGGCAGTGCCGTCGCCTATTTTCTCACCGCGGACGAGGGCTTTCAGGGCCGCGTGCTCGTCATCGAAAAAGACCCCTCCTATCAGTATTGCTCAACCACCCGCTCCTTAGCCTCGATTCGACAGCAGTTCTCGACCCCGGTGAACATTCACCTGTCTCAGTTTGGGGTGGAGTTCCTGCGAACGGCCAAAGACCGCCTGGGGGCGGACGTCGAGGTCAGCTTCCGGGAGGCGGGCTATTTGTTGCTGGCGAGCGAGCAGGGGAAAGCCATTCTTGAACGCAACGCGCGGGTCCAAACCCGGCAGGGCGCGGATGTCTGTCTGCTGGGCCCGGCCGAGTTGCGGGCGCGTTTCCCGTGGCTCGCGACCTCGGACCTCGCCGCCGGTTGCCTCGGGCTGTCCGGGGAAGGCTGGTTTGACGCCCACAGCCTGCTGTACGCGCTCCGCAGTACGGCCGTCGCACGGGGCGCTGAGTTTCTGGCCGGCGAGGTTGTTGCCCTACGAGGCTCGCAGCGACGTCTGGAGGCCGTGCAACTCGCCGACGGGCGGGTCTTTTCGTGTGGCGAACTCGTGAACGCCGCCGGTCCGGCCGCGGGGAAGATCGCCCGTATGGCCGATATCGAGCTGCCGGTCGAAAGTCGGAAACGGTGCGTGTTCGTGTTCGATTGCCGACAGGCCGCCGCAGTGCAAGCCTGTCCCCTGGTCGTGGATGTCTCCGGCGTCTATTTTCGGCCCGAAGGCCAGTACTTCGTGTGCGGGGTGTCTCCGCCAGCAGACCGGGACCCCCCGACGGAAGATTTTCGGGTTGAGTACCAGTTGTTCGATAAGATCGTCTGGCCGGCGTTGGCGCAGCGCGTTCCTGTCTTTGAGGCGATCAAGCACGTCTCTGCCTGGAGCGGACATTACGCCTATAACACGCTCGACCAGAACGCCATTGTGGGCCGGCACCCAGTGCTGAGAAATTTTCTTTTTGCCAACGGCTTCTCCGGCCACGGGGTCCAACAGGCTCCTGGCGTCGGGCGCG
>WTHD01000360.1:1846-7128 GCA_011523265.1 Candidatus Binatota bacterium | reverse complement strand
CGCAGGCTGAATGAGAGCTTCACATGCATGTGACCCATCTCTCTTGTTCAGCCTGCGCAGCCTACCACGCGCCCAATCAGCTCCATAATCTCTGTACCCAATGCGGGAAGCCGTTATTGGTGCACTACGATCTTGAGCGGGCAGCGGCGACATTACAGCAAGACCGCCTGCCCGCTCGACCCGCAAACCTGTGGCGTTATCGAGAGGTGTTGCCCGTTGTTGAGGCCGACAATATCGTCAGTCTGGGTGAGGGCTGGACGCCATTGCTGCACGCCCGTCGGCTGGGGGAACAACTCGACATGCCGCGGCTTCATATCAAAGACGAGTCGTGCAATCCCACGGGATCGTTCAAAGCGCGCGGCATGGCCCTGGCCGTCTCAATGGCCAAAGAACTCGGAGTGAAAAAGCTGGCCGTCCCCTCGGCCGGAAATGCGGCGGGCGCGCTGGCAGCCTATGCTGCGCGGGCCGGACTCGAAGCCTATATCTTCATGCCCAAGGATGTACCGCTGGCCAATCGGCTGGAATGCGAACGGACGGGTGCCCACGTCAGCCTGGTCAATGGCCTGATTACGGATTGCGGAAAGCTCGTCGCCGAACGCAAAGAACAGGAGGGCTGGTTCGATGTCTCGACCCTGAAGGAGCCCTACCGGCTCGAGGGCAAGAAAACGATGGGCTATGAGCTGGCGGAACAGTGCGGCTGGTCCCTGCCGGACGTCATTCTGTATCCCACGGGCGGAGGAACGGGGCTGATCGGCATGTGGAAGGCGTTTGACGAAATGGAACGGCTCGGTTGGATCGACGCCCGCCGGCCCCGCATGGTGAGCGTGCAGGCGGCGGGCTGCGCCCCCATTGTGCACGCCTTTGCTACCGGCGCGTCACACGGCGCGGAGATTCCCAGGCCGCACACCCTTGCCGCGGGCTTGCGCGTGCCCGCGGCGATTGGCGATTTCCTGATGCTCGATATTCTGCGCAAAAGCGGCGGCACGGCGGTGAGTGTCAGCGACGAGGAACTGCTGGCCGCGGTCGGGGAAATCGGTTCGGCCGAGGGCATCTTTCCCGCACCGGAGGGAGCGGCCTGTCTGCCGGCCCTCAAGCGTCTGCTTCAGCGGGGCGCAGTCAAACACGACGACCGGGTCGTCCTGTTTAATACCGGTTCGGGGCTGAAGTATCTGGACGTGTTGTCCGCCTAGCTCACGCCGTCACGTTCGAGCGCAGCACGCGGCCGGACAGTGGGCCGGTCTGCTGCCCGTCTGAGAACAGCACCTGGCCGTTCAGGATCGTATGCGCAATGCCCGTCGATTTCTCGATATAGCGCAATCCTCCACCGGGGAAATCGTGCATCGGTTCCTGTTTGCCGCAGTTGACAGTCTCCGGGTCAAAGACCACCAAGTCGGCGATCATACCCGCCGCGACCGTCCCGCGCAGTGGAACGCCAAAGACCTGAGCGGGCACGGACGTCAACTTACGGATAGCCTCTTCAAGCGACAACATCTGTTTGTCGCGTACCAGCGTTCCGAGCAGATAGGTCGAGTAGCCCGCCTCACAGCGCATATCGGCGTGTGCCCCACCATCGGACAAACCGACCAGTGTATGCGGATGGGTGAGCATGTCTCTATTGACCTCTCCGAACTCGTACAAGAACTGCATGTCCAGATCGTCGTTGAGGGCCAGCTCAAAAAACAGCTCAAGCGGATCTTTCCCTCGCTCGCGGCTCAGGCTGGCCAGGCTCTTGTCCAGCAGGGGTTGCAACTCCGGCTTGTTGACCGTGAACACGCTCAGCTGCTCCCACTGTCCGGTGAAAATACGCGGCTGTTTCAGCTCTGCACGAAACGCGGCCCGAAAGGCAGGGTCGGCACACATACGCTGCTGCTCGTCCAAGGGTCGGTCGAAGATCGGCTTCCAGCAATCGAAATTGCCAAAGATAAACGGGCGCTTCAGACTGAAACGGGCACTCTTGTAATGGCACGGCACCTGCCCCAGCGGCAGATAGCCCCGGTCAAACAACGGCACCACCCGGTTGACGGCCGCCTGCCAGGCGTCGGGGGGCGCTTCCGGCTTTTGCAGCAGCCCCAGCCACGTCACCGGTCGCTCGCTCTGGAGCAGCAGAAAGGTCAGCAGGTCATACTCCTCGTCAGACAAGAACCCCGGACTCCGCGTGAGCGCAATCTCGATACTCCCCCGGCCGAGTTTTTTGAGTACGCCGGACAAGGCTCCCAATTCGTCCCGGCTGGCCATCCGGCTCGGCAGCGGTCGGCCCTGAAACCCGAGGTGCTGGGGGAGGACGGTTGTGGAAAAACCAAATGCGCCAGCGTCCATGGCAGACTGAAAGAGCCCGCTGAGTTGCCGAATCTCGGACTCCGTTGCCGCCCGCTCTTTGCTCTCCTCTCCGAGCACATACTGGCGTAACGGCGAGAGCGGCAGCATCATACCAACGTTCATGCCTAGCCCGCGCTGGCCGATTGTGTTGAGGTATTCGTCGAAGCCCTGCCAGGACCAGTCAACCCCGCGCCGCAGAACCTCCAGGGACATGCCCTCGACGTTGACCAGATCACCTACCAGGGCTTCCCGGTCGGCAGGCTTGCACGGAGCAAGCCCGACCCCACAGTTGCCCATGATAATAGAAGTCACACCGTGCCAGGACGAACACGTTGCCAGCGGGTCCCAGAGAATCTGGGCGTCGTAATGGGTGTGATGGTCAATAAATCCTGGGCACACGATCAGCCCACCAATATCAATGCTGGTGGTTGCCTCGTGTGACGGAATATTGGCCTCAACCGCCGCAATCCGGTCTCCGCTCAGCGCCACGTCCGCAGCAAACCGCTCCCGTCCGGTGCCATCGATAACGGTTCCCCCCTTGAGTACGACATCGTAGGCCATGAGGCTCTCCTTCTTTTACGGACGAGACGACCGCTAGGTCTGCGGTCGCTTCTTGATCAAATAGGCGTGCGTGCCCTCAAGCACGACCTCATCACGTTGATTGGTGATGCGGGTTTTGAGGCGCAGGACGCCGACCTTAGTCTTAGGAATGAGCTCGCTGACCTCAAGCTCCGGTCGGATGGTGTCACCAATCAGGACCGGTTTGAGAAAGCGGGAAGACTGCTCAAGAAAGACCACCATCGATTCTTCAACCAGCGGCGATAGTTCGGACGCGCCCAACGCGCCCATAGACGTGACCAGCAGGCCGTGCGTAACCCGTTTGCCAAAGCGGGTGGCCTTGGCGTACTCGTCGTCATAGTGAATCGAATGGTTATCGCCCGTCATGCCGGAGAAGAACAGAAAATGGGCATCGGTCAGCGTTTTGGCCGGCGAGCGAAAAACCTCGCCAACCTCGAAATCTTCAAAGTATTTGGTGGTAGTCATCTACTTCTCATCCAGCACGGCAATCGCATCGATTTCTATGAGCGCCTCCGGGCGCAGCAGCTCTTTGACCACGATCCCGGTTGCTGCGGGAAAGCCGTTCGTAAAGAACTCGCGGCGCACCGCGGCGGTCCCGCGATAGCCTTCCTTGGTAGTGATATAGTCCACGGTCTTCACAATATCGTCGAAGCTCGCCCCGGCGGCGTCCAGGATCTTGCCGATCTTCTGAAAGATCTCGCGCGTCTGGGTCACGATATCTCCCGCACCGACAATTTCTCCCTTGGCATTAAACGCGGTCAGGCCGGAAATAAACAGCAGATTCCCCTTGCGCACCGCAGGCGAGAAGGTATAGCGCTGGTCAAATCCCCAGGGATCAACGATTTCAAGTTTCGGCATAGATTGGTCTCCCCTCTCGTCCGCTCTCGATTACGCCGTAGCGGCGGCGTGCAGATGCGGTCCGTCCAGTTCAAGCTGCGCAGCAATCTCGTCAAACGCCTCTTCGGCGCGACCCCGAAAGTCCTCGGGTGTTTCTCCGGCCTTGACGTGCGGAATGACCACGATGGGAATCTCCGGCATGGCCATGGCTTTGGCCTGGTCCTGGGCCGCAACCAGGAAGGTATCAAACGTCACGACCACGGCACGCACCCCCCGCTTCCACAGTTTTGCGGCGTCGAGCATACAGCCCGACGTACACGACCCTCAGGCACACAGGCCGACAACGGCCTGCTGGGACGCGGCGGCAACCTCGTCCATCAACGCCTCGGGCGACGGGCGGGTAAACACCGGCTTGCGCCAAACCGCCGCGGTGCTCACGGACGGCTTCGCCTCCAGGAGTTCCTTGAGACGTTCAAAGAACTTCCCGGCGATCTCGTTGCCAAAGCCATTATTGACCAAGCCGACCGTGCGGCCCGCGGCGGTATGATCGATTTTCTTTTCCGCGAACGGTCGTCGGACTCCGACGGGGCTGAGTACCCGCATATGACACCTCACTGTTGAATTTCCCTGGTCACGGCAAACCCACCAAGCCCACCCCAACCCGGACAGATCGCCGCGAAATACGTTTCTCCTCCGGCAACGACAATATGGATATTCCGGGGCCGCTCGGTAATGGGTACCCGGTAGTCGTCATTGTCCTTTTCCACCCAACTCGGCCAGAACTGGTCTGCTATCCCCAGGGCGTCCACTTCCCGGATATCCCCCAGTCTGGCCCGGGCGTGCTCCCAGAGATACACCCGAATCTCGGGCTTGGACCAGCCCTCGCGGTGAAACTGCCGCGCCTGCCAGGGATTCAGCACAACCAGGGTCTCTCCCATGGCCTGGACATTATTACTGCCCAAGCCGCTGAGCGAGCTGACCAGAGAGGCCAGCATCTGTTTGACCGTACCGTAGCACAACACCGAGTGGGGGGCCTCGCAGCTAAACACGGTTACGGCGTTTTTGCCGGCTTCGAGGCCGCGCTCCACAGACAGCGTCTCCCAGGGGCTTGCCTCTTCCTTTTCCGCGATGCAGAAACTCCACTTGCCGGGGTGGGCCTGGGTTGACTTATCCACCTCGCCCGGAACGTTCCCGCCCAGATTCCAGAGGATCAGACGGATGGCGCGACCAATGGTCCCGTTTGCCCGAAAGCCGTTGCCAAACACCCCATCGCCCGCGTTGAGCTTGAGTTGTGTCGCAATCGGGCCATGGACAATGGTTAAGGGGACACAGCAGTGGGTGGTGGTTTGGACGCCGTTCAGATTGTGCTCGGGCTCCAGCATGGCCTCGACCGCCGCAATGATAACCGGGAAATACTCGGGCCGGCAGCCGGCCATGACGCTGTTAATCGCCAGCTTCTCAATCGTGGCAATGCCTTGGGCCGGTGGAATCTCGCCCAGTTCTTCGGTCGGCGCACGTCCCGAGGCCGCGATCATGGCCGCAACCAGTTC
>WTHD01000360.1:0-1746 GCA_011523265.1 Candidatus Binatota bacterium | reverse complement strand
GCGGCGTGGTAGTCGTCAACGTCAATCTGCTCGGATGTGAACTGCATCACCCCTCCAGGCCGTCCTCTGATGTCTACACAGCCTAGAGGGACAGCGTCAAGGGTTTACACCTGCCTCGCAACTCAAGCCCTTGAAGAATGCTGTTCAGCCTCTAGCGGAAGCGCCTCTATTTACTCGGATTGTGCTCCAACCAAAACGAAAGCCACCAGAGCTGGCTCTGCTGAACGATTACTCCAGGCATGATTGGTCGCTCGCTGGATGAGGACATCACCGGCCTGCATGCAAGTTTCACCTTCTTCCATGACTGCCCATATCTCACCGGCCAGGACAATGGCATAGTCTACTGAGGCGGTTTTATGCATCATCGGGGTCGAGCTGGTGGAATCGGCGGTATGACCCGCCTCCATGGAGGAAAAGACTTCGCTCGCATCAGTCCGGTCTTGCCATGCCGCATCAGGCGGAAACTCGACGACGCGGCAGATTGTCCCGGTCGGCCGAGGTTCCAGATGCATAGGACGATCAACCGGGTCGGCCTCACCGGACAGGTCAGCAGGCGCAGTTATCGTCTCCCATAGATCAGTGGCTCGTAGTCCTGGCACTGCTTCGAGATCTAGAATGCTCGTAGCAATGGCATCTTCAGCAATGATCGATTTTCCTTCAGCATTGTGGCCAGTCACAATTCGGCGGATTTGCTTTGGCATCTCTCTCCCCCTCTTATTCATGCTCGGTGTTATTCTTCTTCTCTACGTTCCAAGCTCTCCCGCATCTCCTGCACAGGACCTACATCGAGGAATGTTTATTTGAGCTCCTGACCTTGTAGCTCATAGGCCACCTCTTCAATAGGCTCAAATGGCATTGCCGTATCTACCCGTACCCATCTCTATTGTCCCTTTTACTCACACAGCTTCCCAATCGCCCACCAGGTTTTCCATACGAGCGGAGATGCTGTCAATTACCGGGCGAATCCCTAAAGTCCCTCCACAGCCTGCTTCGGTGGAATCTCTTCTGCATTCTCCGCTTGCCCGGCGGGCTGAACCGATAGTCCTTCAGGCACATGAATCGTGGAGGTCGGGAAGGCGGCCTGGGCACCGTGGGATTCGATAATCCCCAGGATTTTCAGCAGCACGTCCTGCTTGACCTTATGGTAGTGAGCCCAATCCGTCGTTTTGGTAAACGTGTAGACAAAGAAATCCAGGGACGACGGAGCAAAGGCGTTGAAATTGACCATCAGAATCCGCGAGGTATCGATCTCGGGATGGGAACGCAGCATCTGCTCAACCGCCTGGACAATAGGTCCCATCTTGTTGGCGTCGTCATAGCGGATACCGATCGTCTCGTAGATGCGCCGGTTCAACATCCGTGAGGGGTTCTCGACCGCAATCGTGGTGAAGATCGCGTTCGGGACGTATAACGGCCGCTTATCAAAGGTGCGGATACGCGTCAGTCGCCAACCGATCTGCTCAACGTCCCCCTCAATCTCGCGATCCGGAGAGCGGACCCAGTCGCCCACCGCAAACGGACGGTCAAGATAGAGCATCAGGCCCCCGAAAAAATTGGCCAATAAATCCTTGGCGGCAAAGCCGATGGCAAGGCCGCCAATGCCGCCAAACGCCAGTACGCCGGCGACACTCACCCCCAGCGTCTGCAAGATTACCAAGGTCGCGATAACCGTCACGGTCAGGCGCAGCAGCTTGGCAACGGCATCCATGGTGGTGCGATCGTAGACTGCGCCTGTGTCTTCATATT
>WTHD01000079.1 GCA_011523265.1 Candidatus Binatota bacterium | reverse complement strand
CTTCCAACTCCAGTAACTCTCCATATTTCTGGATGGCTCGCTCGCGGAGCGCCGGCAAATGACCGGTTGGAAACAGGCCCTTGGTGCCCTCGTACTCGCGCAGAACCTGGCGGGCCACGGTGACTTTGTGCACCTCGGTCGGGCCGTCGGCCAGGCCCATGACAAAGGACTCGGTGATCTGCTTGGAAAACGGCATCTCGTTGGAGACGCCCAGCGAACCGTGCAGATACAGCGCCCGGCAGGCCACGTCGTGAAAGACTTTGGGCATCTGGGCTTTGACTGCGGCAATGTCTTTGCGCACCTTGCGGTAGTCCTTGTATTTGTCGATGCGCCAGGCGGTTTGCAGCACGAGCAGCCGGAACTGCTCGATCTCGATCCAGGAGTCGGCGATTTTTTCCTGGACCATCTGTTTGTTGGCCAGGATTTCGCCCTGGGTTTCGCGCGATAACACCCGCTCGCACATCAGATCGAACGATTTCTTGACCTGGCCGATGGTGCGCATGGCGTGGTGAATCCGTCCGCCACCCAAGCGTGTCTGGGCGACCTCAAAGCCCTGGCCGGGTCCACCCAGAATATGATCCGCGGGAATCCGCACGTCTTCATAGCTGATATAGGCGTGGTCGCCCTCGTCCTCGGACTCTTCGCCAATGCCGACATTCCGAATGATGTTGATGCCCGGCGTGTCTGCCGGTACCACGAACATGGACATGCTCTGATAGGGCGCGGCGTCCGGGTCGGTCACGACCATGACGATCAGAAAGCTGGCCCAGCGGGCATTTGAGGAAAACCACTTCTGGCCGTTGATGACCCACTGATCCCCGTCCCGTTCAGCCCTGCATTTGAACATCTTGGGGTCGGCGCCGGCATGCGGCTCGGTCATGGAAAAGCACGACACGATTTCGTTGTTGAGGAGCGGCTTGAGAAAGCGCTCTTTCAGTTCCGGCGTACCGTAGTGCGCCAGTATCTCGCTGTTGCCCGTATCCGGGGCCTGGCAGCCAAAGACGATGGATGCAAAGCGGGAGCGGCCCAGTATTTCATTCATGAGGGCGAGCTTGAGTTGGCCGTAGCCGGGGCCGCCCAGTTCCGGTCCCAGGTGACAGGCCCACAGGCCGCGCTGCCTGACCTGTTCCTGGAGCTTGGGCACGATTTTTCGGTTGCGCGGATTCTGAATATCGTACGGATTGCCTAAAATATGGTCTAAGGGTTCGACCTCTTCACGGACAAATTTCGTAATCCAATCCAGTTCTTTTTGAAATTCCGGCTCGGTTTCAAAACCCCAGGACATACGCTCCTCCTTATCGTGGTCGTTTCGCTTGCGTGAGCGTCGCCAGAGTAGTCCCTTGCTCCTCGTCTGTCGATGTCCCCCGACACAACATGGACGGGCAAGCGCCAGGAAAGCCTCGCCGATGGACTGCTAAAAAGTGCCGCTCTGAAGCGTCAGTGACAGCAGGAGTGCAGGGCATCCTGCCGCCGATCGTCTAGCACGGACGAATGGTCACCTCGGTACTATGCACGCTGGAACTCTCGCCCATATCGGACCGAGTCCCCGGATTCAGGGTGTTCACATTGTGACGACCGGCTTCGAGCTTGGGCCAGCGGCCTTTATGCGCCAGGGCCACGCCGCGGGGAATGATGGCGTCAATCGTCGCGGTCAGCTCAAGCTGGCCGGTTTCATTTTCAAGCCGCACGCGCGTCCCGTCTGTTACCCCAAGCTGCGCTGCATCGTCCGGGTGCAGGGTGACGCCGGCCTGACCGGCGCGTTGCTGAATGTTGGTGTCATTGGCGTACGAGTCGTTGAGCCGCCAGCGCGAGGCCGGGCTCAGCAGGCGGAATCGGTTGTTCGTTGGCTGGGTGTCCGCCCAGGGTTGGGGCACGCGCGGCAGGCCCTTTTGTTCGGCCTTGTCCGAGGCGATTTCAATCTTGCCGCTGGGGGTATCAAACGTCAGGTCTTCGTAGAAGATGAGCGGAGTCTGGCTGATCGAACGCCAGCCGGTCTGTTGGAGAGTACTGAAATCACAGCCGGTCCGCATTTCAGCGAGCAACCGGCCGATAATAGACTCGTCCGACTCAAATAACGCCGGCTCTTCAAATCCCATGGCCGCGGCCAGACGACGAAAAATTTCCTGATTGGGTAGAGACTCGCCCATGGGCTCCCGCGCTTTGGACTGCGCGCCAATATTGAGATGAAAATAACTGAAGGTCAGGTCGTCAAATTCAAGGAAGCTCGCCGCCGGCAGCACGATGTCGGCAAAATCCGTGGTGTCGGTAGGAAAACAATCGATTGCCACCGTGAACAGGTCTTCTCGTTTGAGAGCCGCGTGCAGGCGTTGCTGTTGCGGGGCGGACGCCGCGGGATTGGTATTCCAACACACAAGGGCCTGTGAGGCGCTTGCGTCTTCGAGCCGCGCGGCAAAATCCATATGGCTGATGCGCGGTACTCTCCCCTTTGCCAACGAGCTGCCAGCCAAAGCATCAAAGTCCATGCCCGCAATACCGGGGGTGATGTTCAGATAGTAAAACCCGGCACCGGGCTTGCCGATATTCCCGGTCAGGGCCGGCAGCAGCCCGCAGGCGCGCATGACGTTGCCGCCGGTGGTTTGTCTTTGCAGACCCTGTCCGACCCACAGCAGGGAAGGGCCGGGTCCGTATAGATGCGCGGTGCGTTCGATCAGGTCTGCCGGAACGCCGGTTGTCCGCTCTCCCCAGGCGGGGGTACAGGACGCCAACAAGGGCAGCACTTCGTCATAGCCCACGGTGTGTTCGGCTATGAAGTCAGTTTGAAAAAATCCGTCCCGGTGCAGAACGTGCAGCAGGCTAAAGGCCAGAGCCGCATCCGTTCCGGGGAAAGGCTGGAGGTGGAGGTCGGCCTGGGCCGCGGTCTCCGTCCGGATTGGATCGACAACGATCTTCCGGGCGGGAGATTCGGGCAACCAGTGCTTGTGCGCGTGTGGGGCGGAATGGGCCGGGTTCGCACCCCAGACCAGAATACAGCGCGAGTCCGCGGCCGTGCGGGGGTCAAAGCCCACATACGAACTCCCGAACAACAGTCCCCAGGCAACATGCCCGGCCATATTGCAGATGGTGTCAGGTTCGACCTCGGTTGCGCCCAGGCGGTGAAAGAAGCGCAGGGGAAACATATAGGCCAACAGCGACAGCGTGCCGGTGTAATGGGTATGAATAATGGCTTCCGGGCCGGTCGCCTGTACGATGTCTTGGAGTTTCGAGGCAATGGTGGTGAGGGCTTCGTCCCAACTGATCTGTGCGAGTTGGCCGTGTCCTTTGGGGCCGGTCCGTTTGAGCGGATACAACAAGCGGGCCTGCTCATCCTGCCAGACGCCGTTATAGGCGGTGGCGCATTTACCGCACAGCGCACCCCGCGAAACCGGATGGTCCGGGTCACCCAGCACGCGGCTGATGGCTCCGTCTCTTCGCTCGACAACTATGCCGCAGCCGTCATAGCAGTCGCGCGGACAGGTGGTCCGTATGCGTTCGAGTTGTGCGTCCATGACGTATCTCCTCTCTGTGTCCCGAGGTGAGGGCCAATCCGGCAGCCCCCCTTTTGTAAACCCCGCGCTTCACATAAGCTAGACCGCTCCAGCAGCAAGAGAGGAGCAGGGATGAGGAAGGTTCAGCTTGTGGGAGGTCAGTTGCAGTGGGGAATATGGACGCTGACGCTGATCGTGGCGCTCTCTACCGGCTCCCTCGTGCAGGCCAGCCAACTCACCGCACCGGGGCTGGCCGCCAGCGATGGTATGGTGGTCGGCAACGCGGTGGCCTACCCGTTCAACGCGGCGACCGCGCTGTTCCACAATCCGGCCCAACTCAGCCTGGTGCCGAACTCTTTCTCCATGGGCGCGTTCAACATCATGTTTCATCCGTCCTATGAGAACAGGCACGGCATCTTCCTGCCTGACTCTTTGCGCGGGGCGCTGCCGCCCGGCGTCGACCCGGAAGGGTTCCGTGCGTTCAGAGGATTCCGTCCGTCGGCCGACCGCTCCGGGCACTATGACAGCACCAGCCGCGAGTTTCCGATAGCACCGAACTTTGGCTATCGGACCGACCGGTTTGCGCCCTTTGCATTTGGGATCGGTATGTATGGCTCGTTGGGTTTCGCCTTCAACTATGGGGCCGAACCCGAACACGGAGTCCCCAACAATTTCTTTACCGAGTTGGTAGCGGTGTCGCTGGCGCCGTCCCTGTCCTATTCGCTGGCGTCAAACCTGCACATTGGCGTCAGTCTCAATCCGACCTATGGACGGCTGAAGACCAAATCGCCCACTCCGCTCGGTCGGCTTGATCTCGATGTGCGCGGGCCGGGCATGTTCGGGACTATCGGGGTGATGTATCAACCCACGGACCGCCTTAACCTGGGGCTGACGTATAAGACGCCGGGCAAAATCTGGATGTTCGGCAACGCGCGCGTGGACGGGATGGGCGACGACGCCACGGTCTATTTTAATATCCCGCAGAACGTCAAGTTCGGCTTTGCGTACCGGATCACCGACCGTCTGACGTTTGCCGGTCAGGCGCGCTGGAGCCAGCTGTCCGTGTTCGATGAGACGCGCGTCCGGTTCGAGCAGTATACTGCGCTGAATCAACCCGCGGTGGGTCGGGCCAAGGACCGTTGGCGGATGGGTGGCGGGTTCACCTATCAGGTGTCCGAAAACTTAATGCTCGGTGTCGGATTCTCGCATGAGCCGTGGGCCATCAAGGACGACGCGCTCAAGCCCACGCTGGCCGACTATACCGATTATATGATTGCCTTCGGAGGTCAGTACAAGCGCGGTCCATGGATTTTCGACGTGGTCGGGGGCATGGCTCCTCTCATCGAGTCGCGTCATGCGGATGCTCGGGAAAACCCCGTTTTCCCCGGTCGTTACGATTTGGGTATGAACGTCTTCGGGTTTCAGATGACGCGCCTGCTCGGACCATCTGAAACGGAAGCCACAGGTGATCCCGCGCCTACGATCAGCATGGCCTCGTACCGGGACTATGCGGAATCTGCCCGCTACTCTATTGCCGCGTCTCAGAGCAAGCGGAATCCCGAACGCGATCTTCTGAGTGACCCGAGTCAGGGCGACGCGCTCCTGGATGCGTTGATCGCAAAACTCTCACGTAATCGTTGCACTCTGCTGCCCCGGTCCGAATCCGAGCGCATGTTCGCGCTCTCGGACAAGGAGCGCCAGCGCTGGTGCCGGCGCTGGGACGACTTGCGTCCGGCGTAAGGTCGTGTCGTTAGCGTTCCCCCTTATACAACACTCCCTGATCGTGTAGCCCGGTAATCGTGTCCGAAGCGCGGCCCAGGTACTGGCCCAGTATTTCGGCGTTGTGCTGACCGAGCAGGGGAGCCTGGAGGTCGAGCTCATCCGGGAAGGCCGAATACTTGAACGGGAAACCCGGAATGGTGACCTCGCCAAGAATCTGGTCCGGCACCTGGCGGACCATTTTGCGGGCAATGAAATAGGGGTGGGAGACCGTCTCCTCAATGGATAACACCGGACCGGCCGGAACACGGTGGTCGGCCAGGGCTTTGAGCGCGGCCTCATCGGTTGGAAACGATTGCAGCCAGGCCTCAATCATGGCAATCAGCTCTTTTTGATTTTGCCCGCGCGCCTTGGCGGTGGCAAAGCGCGGGTCGTCCACGAGTTCCGGCTTGCCCAAGGCTTTGGCCACGTTCGGCCACTGGCGGTTCAGGGCGAGAATCACACAATGGCCCTGCCGGCTTTTGAATACACCGAGCGGACAGGAGGCATAATGGTGGGTGCCAAAACGCATAGGTTTGTATCGGCCGTTACTGGCAACAAAGGCCTGCACCTCAACCGACTGCATATGGTAGAGAGCATCGACCATGGAAATATCAACGTGTTGGCCCTGGCCGGTGCGGTCCCGGTGCAGCAGGGCATAGCCGAGGGCACCGAAGGCACTCACCCCGGCTATACCGTCGGCGATGGCCACGCCAACAAAACGCGGCGGCCCGTCCGGGTCGCCGGTCATATGCATAATGCCGGAAAAGCCCTGGGCGATATAATCGTAGCCGGTCAAATGGGACAGCGGACTCTTCCGCCCGAAGGCGGAGATGGAACACATGACCAGGCCGGGATTGAGCGTCTTAAGCGTCTCGTAATCCAGGCCGCGCCGTTCCATCACCCCCGGGCCGTAATTTTCAATGACGACATCGACATGGGGGATGAGCGCCCGAATCAACTCGACGCCTTCCGGTCTTTTGAAATCAATACACAGGCTTTTCTTACCGCGATTCTGCTGAATGAAGTAGATGCTGCGGTTGTCTTTCACAAAGGGCAGGGAGCGTGCCGGGTCACCGCCCTTTGCCTGTTCGACTTTGATGACGTTCGCTCCGAGTTCGGCCATGAGCCGGGTTGCCGTCGGACCGGCCAGATACTGGGTGAAGTCGAGTACGGTCGTCCCGGCCAGTATGGATGGTTGTGTGTCTGCCATAGCAGTCCTCCCTTTTGCTGAGCGACTGTATAGCGGAAAGCGGGACGTTCGCGAAGGGGCGGCCGAGACGTACGCTTGTCGAATCGGCTGTGAGGCTATAGGAAAAAGCCCAGGTTTTTCAGCTCAATCTCTCAACAAAGGAGAACGTCATGAAAGTAGGATTGCTCGTTCCCAATCTTGGGCCCTTAGCCACCGGCCCCGGCTCGGTTGATGTGGTGACAACCATTGCCCTGAAGGCGGAAGAGCTTGGTTACGACGCCCTGTGGGTGGCCGACCATGTGGTCCTGCCGATCCACATCAAATCCCGCTACCCGTATAATGACACCGGCGAGTTTCCGGCCAATCCGGCCGACGGTTTTCTTGAACCTCTGTCGCTTCTGGGCTATCTGGCCGGCGCCACCAAACGGGTCCGGCTGGGAACCTGGGTGCTCGTGCTGCCGCACCGCAACCCGATTGTGACGGCCAAGATGTTCGCCACCCTGGACGTGTTGTCGCGGGGGCGTATGATGCTGGGAGCCGGTATCGGCTGGATGGAGGAGGAGATCAGTCTGCTCGGCGCGCCGTTCAAGAAACGCGGCAGGCTGAGCGACGAGTATCTGCGGGCCATGCGCGAGCTGTGGACCAATCCTGACCCGCAGTTTGAGGGCGAGTTCTGCCAGTTCAGCGATAGCAAATGCGAGCCCCAG
>WTHD01000215.1:4884-7143 GCA_011523265.1 Candidatus Binatota bacterium | reverse complement strand
GCGGGGACGGCTGCTACGTCTATACTGCCCCGGAAAGGCTGTGTGGAATAATATGGGAAACAGGAGAAATCAGCCGGCAGGCGGCTGGAAAAGAGCATTCGATAAGTAAAACTAGAGCGCCAGGTAAACAGTCCCAGCCTCGATTTTTGTCTGGTACGTCGTGGCCTGGGCTGGCCGCCGGCTCTGTCCGGTCCGGAGATCAAATCGCCAGCCGTGCATCGGACATTTGATGCCGCCTGCACTATCTGTATAGCCGCGAATCAAGGGGCCCTTGCGGTGAGGGCAGCGGTTGTTAATGGCAAAGACGGCTCCGTCGATATTGAAAAGAGCAATCTCCACGCCGTTGGCTGTGACGAGTTTCCGTTCTCCTGGGGGAAGTGCGTCGGCCTGACAGACTACCCGCCAGACAGTTTTTGCCGGAGCGTGAGGCGGCATAAATTAGACGCAACGGATGTCTAGGGCAGATACCCCCAGAGTTTGACCACCTCGTGCGTGTCGCTGTTACGGTAGGCTTGATATTTCAGCAGGGTATCGATGCCGTCACAGGTGCGTTCCAGATTTGTCTCCATACCAGGAAAGTCGCCCCAGCCGCGATTGTTTTTATTATCCAGAATCCAACTGAGGCCACGCAGAATAGTCTCACGCCTGTGGGACTCTTGTAGAATATGGGTCACCAGCATGAGCGACCGCGTACAGTCCATGGTGTGGTCGACGTTCTCTTCGTCCCACGAGCCGGCCTGGGCCTGCCAGTCACATAACCGGGCGGCCCCTTTGGCGCATGCCTCGCGGACTCCGCTGACCTGTCGGTCAATAACGAGGTCGGCGACCAGTGCGTCTTGTATTAAATGGGCAGTAATCTCTACGCCGGACGGATGAAATTCATCATCATACCAGCCGCCATCCGGGCTCTGGTTGTCGATGATAAAGCGCATGCCCTGCTGCCAGGCGTGCCGGACCTCTTGCTGCCTGTGGGTTTCCTCCAGGGCCATGACCACATTAAAAAAACTGACCGGATGACTGGTCGTATCCAGGTCGGCCCAGGCTGGGTCAACCCACCGGCCGTCCTGGTGCTGGGTATCGAGAAAATAGTCGATAGCCTGCTGGACCGACTGGGTCAGTTGAGCGTGCCGAAGAAAACGGTTGCCGCGAATAAGCATGAGGCCGCAGAACGCCGACACCCAGACGGTGCTCTCGGGGCCGGAAGAGAGCGGACTCCATCCGCCGTCCCCATTCTGACAGGCCACGAGCGCGCGATAGTCGTCCAGGAAATCTGGAGTGGTTCGTGCATGCAAGAGAACGCGTAGCGCGTGGGCAACGAGCTCCAGGTCCTGCGGACCGGCGGTCAGGCTCCAGTTGTCCCGCTCGCGCAAGAAAAACGCGTACTCGTCTTTAATAAGCGTATTTTGTACGTCCATAGGGCACCCCACCCGAGACCGTGCCGCAAGCCTGGATGCTCGTACCAGCCATCTTAGGGCTAGTGGATTTTTGCCCAGGCACGTCGGTAGTCTTCGAAGGTATCGATTTCAAGCCAACCTTTGTAAATGTCCACGCAGGCAATGTCGTGTTTACGGTTAATGAGCTCTTGGAGCATGTCGGTGAAGGCTGCGGTTTCCAGGGTGCTCGCTTCATGGAAGCGCTGTGTCGCATTGAACGTCTGAAGCTCTTGACAGGTCGTCCGCAAGACTTGTGCTCCCGAGGCGGAAAACATGGCGAGACCAATAAATTCACCATCGGCATCCGGTGGTGCAATATGTTGGCCAATCTGCGTCAGCGTCGTGGTTTCGGCGGTTGGGAGGTAGCGATAGCCTGTTTTGGGCGGTCGATGGGTAACCACCAAGTCCGGCTTCTTCCTCCGTACCTCTGACTGTCCCGGTTCGTGATCGTTCCAGGCACGGTCAACCACGATGCTGATATCAGCTGGAGACTTGAGCAATTTTTCGAGAATGGAAGGATCAAGAAGAATGTCCGAATACAGAAAGAGGAAGCGGCCCGTCATCTCTGCCTCGGCCAGAAAGAGGGAGGCGAGCTCGCCAGTCTCACGGAAACGGTCGTTGTCGTAGTAGCGGATATTCGGCAGATTGATTTGCTCTTTATGATAGCCCCGGACAACGACGATATCTTTGACCCCGCACTCGTTTAGTACCTGAATCTGTCGCTCCAGAATGGTCTTGCCCTTGATTTCAAGCATGGCTTTTGGACGGTCCTCGATCAGGGGTAAGAGATCCTCCTCAAAGCCGGCCGCAATAATAATCGCGGTCA
>WTHD01000215.1:0-4784 GCA_011523265.1 Candidatus Binatota bacterium | reverse complement strand
GTTGGTACGGATACGAGCGGACAGGGCATATCCCAGCTTGCCGCAAAATCTCTCAGTTCTTCATCAAACGTGGCCGCTTTGGAGTGGATGAGAATGGCATCAGCGCCTGCCTCAACATAAGCACGGGCTCGACGCAGTGCCTCATTTTTCCCCCAGCCGGCAATAAAAGCCTCTGTGCGGGCAATAATGACAAAGTCGGCATTCTGCCGTACGGTCGTCGCGGCCTGGATTTTTCGGGCGTGCTCGTCAATCGGGACGAGTTCGCGTTGGACTCCAGCGTAAAAGCTGCATCGTTTGGGAAAGATATTATCTTCAATACAAATGCCGGCTGCCCCAGCATGCTCGTACTCGGCCACCGTGCGTATGACGTTAATGGCGTTGCCAAAGCCGTTATCACAATCGGCAATCACCGGAATATTCACTGCGGTGCTCATCCGCCGCACTGCCTCCAGGGTCTCGCTCATTGTGAGGATATTGGCATCCGGCATGGCATTGGTGGCCGAGATGCCAAAACCGCTGGCCCAGATGGCATCAAATCCGGCCTCCTGGGCCAGTCTGGCGGAGAGAGCATCGTGTGCCCCCAGAACCAAAGCTGGACCGGGCTGCTTGAGTAATTCCTGCAGGCGTGCCGTTGCTGTCATGGTGGGCAAACTATAGGGGGCGGTTCGGCGGGTCGCAAGTCCCTAAAGGTCTTCGTGCGCTCCGCTGAATCTCACGCAAACGCAATCCGCTGAAGGTCGCTCAGGGCTGTTTGAAGCTCGTCCAGTTGGTTGCCGAGTGTCGACGGGGCGCTAATCGAAAAAACGGCGCTCCGCGCTTGCTCCGGGTTCCGCAACCAAGCGGAAAGAATCACGCTAGCGTCAATTTCGTGAGGCCGCAAAGGGACATCGCGATCTGTATCAAAATATTCATCAGCGAGGGCCGCCAAATATTCCAGGTCGCCCAGGCTGGAGACGGTACGGTTTTCGATCAGACGGCCGTTGAGGACAAGATACGCCTGGGCAGTTCCGGTTTGGCGGCTGGGCAATAAGAGCAAGGCATTCGCCCGCGTCACAATCCAATGAAAGCGCTGATGCAGATGGAGAATATGGTCGAGCAACTCGATATCCTGCTGTAAGCGGGCGGCCCCTTCGTATTGTAAATCCGCGGCAAGACGGTCACGTTTTGCTATTAACGTCTCTCGCAGTATTGGGGCTTCACCACTGAGCGCCGCGCTGAAACGCTGCACTTGCTCCCGGTAGGTCTCGCGTGAGACCCGTCCTACGCACGGCGCAGTACAAGCACCAATTTGACCGCTCACGCAAGGCGACGCCTCGGAAGTCGGTGAGAGGTTGCCCGGACAGGTTCTGAGGCCAAAAAGTCGAGCGAGGAGTCGCTGGGCTTGTTCGGCGAAGTCGCGATTGCGGAACGGGCCAATATACAGGGCACGATCACTTCCCGGCTTTGCTGTGACCGACAGGCGAGGATAGGCATTCCTGACGCTAAGCTTGAGAAATGCGACCCGGGGGAGATGCTTGGAAAGTCGATTATACGGCGGCTTGAGGGCGCGAATAAGGCTCGCCTCGCGTAACGACGCCTCAAGCTCCGAACCGGTTTGTTCGTAGACAACGTCGCGTACGTGGCGGACCAAATCGAGGACCTTGTCGCTGTGTCCCGAAGAATTGGTGAAATAGGAGTTGACTCGACGATGCAGATTCTTGGCTTTGCCGATGTAGAGCAGCTTCCCCCCGGCGTCGAGCATCCGATACACTCCAGGGCTTGCCGGAATATTTGCCAGAGTCGGGCGGGGGACAAAACATTCAAAACGGCGGCCATCGCGGGCGCTCTGTTGAAACTCGAGGAGCTGGCCGAGCGTGGTGACCCCTTGTTGGCCGAGCTGCTCCAGAAAAATGCAGAAAATTTCCGCCGTCACCCGCGCATCTGCCAAGGCGCGATGTTGGGTCGGATACGAGACGCCAAGGTGGGCAGCGACCGAGTCGAGCGAACGGGACCGAATGCCGGATAGAAGTCGTCGAGCCAGCTTCAGGGTGCAGACTGAAGAGTTTCGTAAAGGGGCAGCGGAGAGACGTTGCGCGTCAAAGTTGAGAAAGCCAAGGTCAAAGCTGGCGTTGTGGGCAACGATAACTGCCAGTCCGAGAAAATGCTGTAACTGAGGAAAGATTTCTTCAATCCGCGGCTGGTCTCTGAGCATGGCATTGGTGATACCGGTCAAACGGGTTATCCCGGCTGGAACATGCTGCCCCGGATTGAGTAGGGTATGAAACTCCTCGCCAAGCTTCCCGTGGCCGACTCGAACTGCGGCGACTTCAGTCATGGCCGCTTTGCCGGGCTTGAGACCGGTTGTCTCGAGGTCAAGAACGACAAACTGGGTATCGTGGAGTGAGCGGTTGAGGTCGGCGTGGAGCGTGAGCGTCCAGCGGTCTGTTTTCGCATCGTAGGCGCAGTGTTGATCAGCGCCAAGGGCCGCATGGATGAGGCGCGCGCCCAGCTCCGGGTCACGTTGAGAAGGAAAGGGGGCAATCGCACCTGAGACGAAAATCTCATGGAGCAACTCGGCCGAGGTTGCTCCGCCTGGCCGGTCCGCGAGATAGTCGTAAAGTTTCTGTCGCACGCGGAGCGTAGCCTAGCGCCTTCCCATGTCTTTGGCAAAAGGACGGTTATGTTCCGGCAATCGTCATGCGGGCAATTTTCACCGTTGGCGCGGAGATCGTCCCGCGCCGTTCTAAGTCATTGCCTATGACCTCAATGTTTTTGAACATATCGAGCAGATTACCGGCGATAGTGATCTCCTCCACCGGATAGGCGACCTCTCCGCCTTCGATCCACAGCCCAACCGCTCCCCGCGAGTAGTCGCCCGTCACGGGATTGACACCGAATCCGGACAGCTCGGTGACATATAAGCCGGACCGAACCGAACGAATAATATCCTCGGGTGGGGTTGTCCCGGGCCGCAAGAAGAAATTCGTTGTGCTGGCCGTCGGAGTATCGGCAAAAGAGCGGCTGGCGTTGCCCGTAGATTGGAGTCCGAGTTTACGGGCAGAATAGGTATCCAGGAGATAGCTCGTGAGCCCCCCATCCTCAACGATAATATTCTGGCGGGTCGGCAGTCCTTCTCCATCAAAAGGTTTTGAGCCTAAAGCGGAGGGAATGCGTGCGTGGTCTTCGACAAAGATTCCATCCGCGGCGATCTTCTCGCCGATTTTATCCAGCAGGAAAGAAGTCTTCCGATATAAGGCCGAGCCAGAAATCGCGCCGGCCAGGTGACGGAGTAAACTGGCCGCCATCTCCGGTTCAAAGACAACCGGCGCTTCTTGGGTCCGGACTTGTTTTGCCCCAAGACGACGGACCGTCCGCCCTGCGGCTTTTTGGCCGACCGCTTTTGCCGCTTCAAGATCCCTGAGTTTCCGTTGCGATGAATACCAGTAATCTCGCTGCATCCCTCCGGCTTGGGAAGCGACTGGAACAACACTCAGCGAGAAACTCGTGGTGTGGTAGCTCCCACAAAATCCCAGGGAGTTTGCATAGACCATTTCACGAGATGCGTTCGCAAACTCGGCCCCCTCGGAATTCGTAATTCTTGAATCGCTGGCAAATGCCGCTTCCTCCGCTTCCTGGGCTCGCGCAAGTTTCTCTTCCAGCGTGAGGGATACGCTGGTGTCGATGAGATCGAGGTCTGGAACGTCCTGGGCCAAATCTGACTGGTCGGGGAGGCCGGAGAATGGGTCAGCCGCCGTCGCTTTGGCAAGAGCGAGGGTTTCCGTAACAAAAGCCTGTAATGCCGCATGCGTAAAATTTGCAGTTGAGGTAATAGCGCTACTCTGACCCGCAAAGAGACGCAGCCCCATCCGTTTCTCTTGGGAGTTTTGAATTTTCTCGACTTTTCCCAGGCGAATACCCGCAGAAAAAGATTCCCCGCTCGCAATCACCAAATCTCCTGCGGTTGCGCCCTGCTGACGGGCTTGATCGAGAACATCTGAGGCAAGTGCTGTCAGGTCCATATCTGTCCTTCAATGTGATGGAGAAAACTCCACAGCATACGGCGCGCTACGCTTCCTATGCCTGAGTTCCGCCAACAGTCAGTCCATCGACTCGGATAGTGGGAAGGCCGACTCCAACAGGGACGGACTGGCCTTCTTTGCCGCAGGTACCAATGCCTTCGTCAAGCTTGAGATCATTGCCGACCATGGAAATACGCGTCAGAACATCCGGCCCATTCCCAATCAGCGTAGCACCTTTGACGGGTCGCGTGACTTTCCCATCTTCAATCAGATAAGCCTCACTTGCTGAGAAAACGAATTTTCCACTTGTAATGTCAACCTGGCCACCTCCAAAAGAGACGGCGTACAGGCCGTTCGGAACCGACCGAATAATATCTTCCGGTGTTGATTCACCAGGCAGCATGAACGTATTCGTCATGCGTGGCATGGGCATGTGCGCAAAACTTTCCCGTCGCCCGTTCCCGGTCGGTTGCATATTCATCAACTTGGCGTTGAGACGGTCCTGTAGATAACCAGTGAGAGTGCCGTTCTCTATGAGGACTGTGCGACCTGTGGGGGTGCCTTCATCGTCGCAGTTTAAGGACCCGCGGCGGTTCGGGAGGGTGCCGTCATCAACGACAGTACAGAGTTCGGACGCGACTCGTTGACCCAGGCGATCACTAAAAGCAGATATTTTCTTACGGTTGAAATCGCCCTCAAGGCCGTGGCCAATCGCCTCATGCAGAAGAATGCCCGGCCAGCCAGACCCCAGCACGACCGAAAGAGACCCCGCAGGAGCATCAATCG
>WTHD01000532.1 GCA_011523265.1 Candidatus Binatota bacterium | reverse complement strand
TTTCACGTGGTTGCCCCGTCGCTGCCGGGCTACGGATTCTCCGATAAGCCGTCACGCACCGGATGGAAGGTGCAACGCATTGCCCGCGCCTGGTCGCAGTTGATGCAGCGGCTCGGCTACACGCGCTACGCCGCCCAGGGCGGCGATTGGGGCGCGGTGGTGACGATGTACATCGGCGTGCAGGATCCAGACAATTGCCTCGGCATTCACATGAATCTCGTGCTGGCGATGCCCGATCCGACGCTGGACGATTTGACGGAACGGGAAAAATCGGCGCTCGAAAAAATGAAGTATTACAACGACTGGGACTCCGGCTATTCCAAGCAGCAAAGCACCCGGCCGCAAACGGTCGGGTATGGTCTGACCGATTCCCCCGCCGGACAAGCGGCCTGGATTATCGAGAAGTTCTGGTCGTGGATGGACTGCGATGGCCATCCGGAGAACGTTGTCACGCGGGATGAGCTGCTCGACAACGTGATGCTGTATTGGTTGCCGGCGACCGCCACATCTTCCGCCCGACTGTATTGGGAGAGCTTCAACGAGGCATTCGCCCGGCAGGATCCGGTCAACGTTCCCGTCGGGTGCTCCATCTTCCCCAAGGAAATCTTTCACACCTCCAGACGCTTGGCCGAGAAGCGCTTCGCGAACGTGGTGTACTTCAACGAACTCGACAAGGGCGGCCATTTTGCCGCGTTCGAACAACCCGAGTCGTATCTCCGCGAGGTGCGCACCTGCTTCCGGGGGCTGAGATAAGTCGTGACCCGGTGAATCATCTCAACGGCGGTTTCCGGTAACACTCCCCCAGTATCGTGAGTCCCCTGGAGCGCTGTCCGGGAGCGGCGAGTTTTTGCCAAAATATGCGCTTCCTCGATGTCCGCCCGGACAGGGCAGGGAGCAGTGGTATGGGAAACGTCAATCATACAAGAGACCTCCGTCATTCCCTCAGCCGAGTAGATACGGGACTCTGAGTCAACGCATTCAAAGACCGTTTAGTGATTCCACCAGGCGAGATCCGAGAAGGCGCGCAAATCGATTTGGTGAGTCCAAGTGGATCGGTGTTGTTGGGCCAGATGATAATACGTTTCTGCTACTTTCTCAGGCAAGACTAGGCCATCGTGCTCCATGCCCTTCGTTTCTCTTAACGCTTGGTATTTTTCGGGACCCAGTATCTTGCCGAGAGTGTCCGGGGCATCGACAGCACCATCGACAACAATATGCGCGACATGAATGCCTTTGGAAGCAAATTCCGCATTCAACGACTGGCACAGCATTCTTCTTCCACCCATCGCTGAGGCGTGAGAATGTTGCGTCTTATTCCCTCGCATAGCAGCGGTTGCAGAGGTGACAAGGATCGTTCCTTTTCCTCTTTTTTCCATCAGTGGACACAGGACTTTTGCGGTTCTGAATAAACCGAGGGTGGCTATTCTCCAGCCCCACTCAAATTCCTTATACGTGGTCTCATGCAGCAGCTTCATACCCGTTTGGGCACCCAAATTGTAGACAACGACTTCTATCGGACCGATGTCCGATTCGATCGACTCGATGAGGTCTTCAATCACATTGTCTTCGATGGCGTTCATTAAAAACCCGGTAGCGGAGCCACCGTCGTTTTCGATTTTTTTGACCAACCGATCTAAACCTTCTTGATCGGTTCTGCGACATAAACACGAATGATAGCCCTCGCTCGCGAATTTAGCGGCCACTGTTCCGCCAATACCGGCACCGGCACCCAGAACCAAACAGACTGGTTTCACCACACTTTCCTCCAATAATTTATCTGTATGATACGCTCCCGACTCAGCGAGCGCTTTAGTCGGGAGGACTCAGCGTACAATGCTCGCGCGCAAACAGACGGCCAAGATAGGCGGACAGCGATGGAAATTCATTGAAGCTTACCTTGCCTCCGTTCCTCGCCCAGTTCACCGTCCAACCAACAATAATATCCGTCGCGCTGAACTCGTCGCCAACAAGATAATCCGATCTTCCTTTTTTATGGAGGGGCGCATCTTGTATTTACCCCTCCACTGTTCATTGCAGCACAAAATCCTTATAGCCGCTGGCCGCAGCCTCCTGGCACTTCTTGCGATACTCAGGGGCGCGGTTGGCGTACAGGAGCAGGGCGCGCGCCTTGCCCGGAATATTTGCTCCCATAAACCAGGAGTCGGTATCACCCAGCAGGGTATGCGAGGCCAACTCGTTGGAGTGCTCGACCCAGGCGTCCTCGGCCTGTTGGGTGGGTGCAATACTCGACAGCTTCTTCTCGCGCAGATGGCCGATACAGTCCGCAATCCACTCCGCGATCATTTCGGCACATACGGTGTAGTTGCAGAAGGCCGAGTTCGCGGCAATGAAGAAATTCGGGAAGCCCGCGGTCTGAATGCCGAGATGAGTCCGTGGCCCATTGGCCCATTTGTCTTTGAAGCTCTGACCGCCTTCGCCGCGAATATCGATTTGGGTCAGCGGCCCGGTCACCACGTCAAAACCGGTGGCATAGATGATCGCGTCGAGTTCGTACTCGGCATCCTGCGTTTTCACACCCTTGGGTGTGATGCGATCAATCGGGGCCTTGTGGACGTCGACCAATTTCACATTGTCCCGGTTGTAGGCTTCGTAATAATGGGTTTCCAAGGGGATGCGCTTGGCCCCGAACGGGTGGTCTTTGGGAACCAGCAATTCGGCCACCTCGGGGTCGTGCACCCGCTCGCGGATCTTGTTGCGGACAAACTCGGCAAAGGTCTCATTCGCCTCCCGATTGGTCATAATGTCGTGGAAATTGCCGAGCCATTTGGTGAAGCCGGGCTGCATCCATAACTTCTCGTACAGCTCCAAGCGTTCTTCCTCCGAGACCTCCAGAGCCGAACGCGGATCAAACTCGTGTCGAAAGGCGACCGAGGTTTCGCGACAACGTTTGTGGATTTCATCATAACTGGCCTTCCAGGTGGCCTGGGTCTCCGGGCTGACCTCCGAATTTCTGCACGGCGCGCAGTAGTTCGGGGTGCGCTGAAAGACGGTCAGATGACCGGCTTCCTCGGCCACGATCGGAATGAGTTGGACCGCGGTCGCCCCCGTGCCGATACAGCCGACCCGTTTGCCGCTGAAGTCCACCTTTTCCTTCGGCCAGTTCGAGGTGTGAAAGGACAGCCCCTCGAAGCTGTCGATACCCTCAAACGGGGGGGTATATTTCGCCGACAGGATACCGACCGCGCCGACCAGAAACTGCGCCCGGGCGCGCTGGCCCCCCTCAATCTGCACCTCCCACTGATGCGCGTCTTCGTCGTAGACCGCCGAGCTGACCCGAGAGTTGAGTTGGATGTCTCTGCGCAGATCAAACTTGTCGGCCACATAGTTGAGGTAACGCTCATTTTCCGGCTGGCCGGAAAAGTGCTCCTTCCAGTCCCATTCCTGTAAAAGTTCCTTCGACCATGAATAGCCATAGGTTTCACTCTCGGAGTCAAAGCGACAGCCCGGGTAGCGGTTCCAATACCAGGTACCACCCACGCCGCCCGCGTCCTCAAAGGCGCGCACCGACAGCCCCATCTCTCTGAGTTTGTACAGCTGATACAATCCCGACACCCCGGCGCCAATCACGATCGCGTCATACTGCTCGACCGCGCCGTTGCCGTTTGGCTTCTGCGGATGCGGATTCCCCATAGTATTCCCCTCCTTACAGGCGTTCTGCGTTGCTCAGATATCGCTCATACTCGCGAGCGGCGATCCCCTGTGATCGTCCGCCGTAAAGACATGGTCTATTGCAGGACGAACTCCTTATAGCCGCCATCAGCTGCGGCCCGGCACCTCTTCCGATACTCTGGAACCGTGTTGGCGTACAGGAGCAGGGCGCGCGCTTTACCGGGAATATTCGCCCCCATAAACCAAGACTCCGTATCGGTCAGGAGCGTCTGCGAAGCAATCTCGTTCGAGTGATCTACCCATTCCTGCTCTGCCTGTAGGGTGGGAGCAATGCTTGATAAGTCCTTCTCACGTAGATGGCCGATACAATCCGCAATCCATTCCACAATCATCTCAGCGCAGACGGGGTAGTTGCAGAAGGCCGTGCTCGCGGCAATGAAGAAATTCGGAAAGCCAGCAGTCTGGATACCCAGATAGCTGCGTGGCCCATTGGCCCACTTCTCCCGAAACGTCTGACCGCCTTCGCCGCGAATATCGATCCGGGTCAGCGGTCCGGACACCGCGTCGAAACCGGTGGCATAGATGATGACGTCGAGTTCGTACTCGGCATCCTGCGTTTTCACACCCTTGGGTGTGATGCGCTCAATCGGAGCCTTGCGGACGTCGACCAATTTCACGTTGTCCCGGTTGTAGGCCTCGTAATAATGGGTTTCCAAGGGGATGCGCTTAGCCCCGAATGGATGATCCTTGGGAATCAGCATTTCGGCCACCTCGGGGTCGTGCACCCGCTCGCGGATCTTGTTGCGAACGAACTCGGAGAACGTCTCGTTGGCTTCCCGATTGGTCATAATGTCGTGGAAATTGCCGAGCCATTTGGTGAAGCCGGGCTGCATCCATAACTTCTCGTACAGCTCCAAGCGTTCTTCCTCCGAGACTTCCAGAGCCGAACGCGGATCAAACTCGTGTTCAAAGCCGGCCGAGGAGTCGCGACACTTTTTATGGATTTCCGGGTAGCGGGCCTTCCACGCGGCCTGGGTCTCCGGGCTGACTTCCGAATTTCTGCACGGGGCGGCGTAGTTCGGGGTGCGCTGAAAGACGGTCAGATGACCGGCTTCTTCCGCTACGATCGGGATAAGCTGGATGGCCGTGGCCCCCGTGCCGATGCAGCCGACCCGTTTGCCGCTGAAGTCCACCTTCTCCTTCGGCCAGTTCGAGGTGTGAAAGGATTGGCCTTTGAAGCTGTCGATGCCTTCAAACGGCGGGGTATACTTCGCGGATAGAACACCGACCGCGCCGACCAGAAACTGCGCCCGGGCGCGCTGGCCCCCCTCAATCTGCACCTCCCAGCAGTGCTCCTTCTCGTCGTAGACCGCCGAGCTGACGCGAGAGTCGAGTTGGATGTCTCTGCGCAGATCAAACTTGTCGGCCACATAGTTGAGGTAGCGCTCATTTTCCGGCTGGCCGGAAAAGTGCTCCTTCCAATTCCATTCCTGTAGGAGTTCCTCCGACCACGAATAGCCATAGGTTTCACTCTCGGAGTCGAAGCGGCAACCCGGGTAGCGGTTCCAATACCAGGTGCCGCCCACGCCGCCCGCGTCCTCAAAGGCGCGCACCGACAGCCCCATCTCTCTGAGTTTGTACAGCTGATACAATCCCGACACCCCGGCGCCAATCACGATTGCGTCATACTGTTCGACCGCACCGTTGCCGTTTGGCTTCTGCGGATGCTGTTGCATATTCCCCATAGTCCCCCTCCTTAATAGGTGTCCTGTGTTGCCTAGATATATCGCATCCCCGTGCTGGTTTCGAGTGGCACGACCCAGCCACGAAAGCGGACACGTGGCATCTCCGTTCAGAACAGTGGGTCAAGCGGTGCGCCGCCGAGTAATACTCGTCCGGCGGAATGCTGAACGCCACGTGAGGATTCATAGCCAAAGGCGATGGCGTGGAGATTCCTGAGCGCCCGTTCCAGGGGGTTGCCCTGCATAAACCCTGCGCGCGTACCCCGGGCGTACAGCTGGCTGACGGTATCCCGCGCCGTGTCCAGGACATAGAAAGTGGAGGCGTATAGTTCCGCCCGGAGCGGCAGCGGGACCTCAGCACCGGTACTCGCCAAGTCCCAGACGGCGTTTGTTGCAGCCAAAAGTCCTGCTCGGGCCGCCCGTAATGCGGCGCTGCTGTGAGCAATCAGCTCCTGAATCGGCGTTTGGTCACGGACCGTCTGCCCGCTAAAGGAGGAGACCTTTGCTCCCAGCGCTTCTCTGGCACTTGCCACGGCGGTGTCCAAGGCCCCCAGGGCGACGGCAGTACCGGCGGGCGCAAACAACAACGGGAGTGGGAGGCGATACAAGGGACGGTCAATCACGCGTGGCTTCGTCGGAGTATGGGCGAAGCCCTCAGGCACGAAGACCTTATCGACACTCACCGCATGACTGCCGGTTCCACGCATGGCCACAGCCCCCTGCCAGGTAGGAGAGATGACAATGTCCGCCGTTGGAATCAGGAAAAGCCGTCCATCGGGTACGCCATTTACTTGGCGCGGCGTATCTCCATCCATGACGAGACCTGCCAGGGCGCACCAAGTAGCATCCTCACAGCCCGTCACAACCGGCCACTGACCACTGAGGCGATAGCCGTCGTTTTCCGCAACGGCACGTCCGGCCGGTGCCGCTGAGAAGCCGAAGTTGCGATTCGGCTCAGCAAAGAGTTGCGCCCGTTCGCCCTCAGCCAGCCAGCCGGCAGCCAAGCAAGCGGGTTGAGAATTTCCGATACACCAGCCAACGGCCGGGTCGGCGGCACTGACTGCCTCAATAGCGGCGAGCGCGACAGCCGGGGAGGCTTCCAGGCCACCGACTTCGTGCGGGCCGAAGAGTCTAAAGAGCCCGGCCTGACCGACCGCGGCGAATACTTCGTTTGCCAGTCTGGCTTCCTGCTCTCCCTTGTCGAGATATTTCCGGATTATGGGTTGCAGTTCGAGCGCGGTAGTGACGAGGTCCATACGTCCGTTCCTATGAATTGCCTGGGTTCTACCTCCTTCAGAATGGCACGAGGTCGAACTGGCGTGCTCATTGGCTGACCACGGTCAGTTCTTGGCATATTGAGCAGATGAGAACAAGAGTGACGTTGGGCGCAAGCATATCTGATGTGGCTCTGCTGCCTCCTCTTGCCTCTCTGCCCTGGGCTGGTATGGGGGCAGTATAAAACTGCGGGAGGGCGTAATGAATCAGCCGAAGCATGTGCTGGATGGGTATAAGGTGTTGGATTTCACCCAGATCGTGGCGGGACCGACCTGCACGCTGATGCTGGCGGAAATGGGGGCTGAGGTGATCAAGGTGGAACTGGCGCCGGCGGGCGACGGCGCACGTATAGGGCCGGTTATAGTTGACGGCCGGAGCGGCTATTTTGTCCAACACAACCGCGGCAAGAAGGACTTGTGTATTGACGCCAAAACACCGGAGGGGTTGGCCATCCTCAAAGAGTTGGTTGAGAAAGTCGATGTGCTGGTCGAGAACTATGCCCCCGGAGTCATTGGCCGCCTGGGTCTCGGCTACGATGTTGTG
>WTHD01000102.1 GCA_011523265.1 Candidatus Binatota bacterium | reverse complement strand
ATGCTCAAACGGATCGTCGCTCTGATCCTCCAAAGTCCCTAACACGCTCTAGTAATTTATGAGGAAGCCTAGTAACTTATGAGGAAAGGATGAGGGTGGGCGACTTCGCTCCGGCTTGTCCCCAGGCCGCGGGACGTCCGGCGGGAGCAAGACGGCCCGGTCACCGCAGGCCCTGAGACGAGAGGGAAGGGCGGACCGAACGCGGAAAAGAACAAATGGTAAACTGAGACACTACCCAAGACCGCTACCCTCCCTATCATACAGGCTCCCTCACGACAGGGAGATCGGAGAGAGGGGCATATCAATGGCGGGAGACTCAAAAAGAAGTGAGAAAACACCTTCTTCCCTAACGGAGAGCGAGAAAGAGTCGGGAGCGAGCACCGCCCTCCAGATGGCGCCCGAGCTGATGCTCGACCTCGCCCGCAAGGCCGCGGAGATACTGGTAGAGCGGATTGAGCACTTGCCCGGAGAAGATGCCTGGGAAGGGGATTTTCGGCAGGGGCTTGAGGCTCAACTGCTGGAAAATCCACCCGAGGACGGTCGCCCGGCGACGGAGGTCCTTGAACAGGTCGCGCGTGAGGTCCTCCCGTTCGCGACGCGCCTGGATCATCCGCGTTGCTTCGCGTTTATCCCGTCGTCGCCCACCTGGCCGAGTGTGTTGGCCGACTTTATGGCCGCCGGGTATAACATCAACACCGTCACCTGGCTGGTGGCGAGTGGTCCGAGCCAGCTTGAGTTGGCTGTCATCGACTGGTTTCGGCGCTGGCTCGACTATCCGGAGAGCGCCGGCGGGCTTTTCACGAGTGGCGGTGCGGCGGCCAGCCTTGACGCCCTCGTTGCTGCCCGGGAGGCGGCCGGCCATCCCGAGCGTGCGACCGTGTATATGAGCGACCAGAGCCATAGCGTACTCAGCCGCGCGGCGATGATCATCGGCGTCCGCCCGGAAGGCATTCGCATGGTTCCGAGCGACCCGCGCACCCGCCTGGACATGGAGGCACTCACGCGTGCCGTGACTGAGGACCGTGCGGCGGGGTTCCATCCCATCGCGGTGTGCGCCAACGCCGGGGCGGCCAGCACCGGGGCTATTGATCCGCTTGAAGCCATGGCGGACTTCTGTGAGGCGGAAGGAATCTGGCTGCACGTTGACGCCGCATACGGTGGTTTCGCGATCGTGACCGAGCGGGGGAAAACGCTCTTGCGTGGAATCGAGCGCGCCGATTCGATCGGGCTGGACGCGCATAAGTGGTTCTTTCAGCCCTACGAGGCGGGCTGCCTGCTGGTGAAGGACGGCCGCACGCTTGAGCGCGCGTTCGAGGTCCATCACGATGTTCTCCAGGATACGATATGGGGCGCGAACCATCCCAATTTCGCGGATCGCGGCTTGCAACTGAGTCGCTCGCTTCGGGCTTTGAAGGTCTGGATGTCGGTCCAGACCTTCGGGCTGGGCGCGTTCCGGCGGGCGGTATTAAAGGGGATGGAGTTGGCCGACCGGGCCGAGGCGTACATCCGGGAGAGCCCGACCCTGGAGATATTGACCCCCGTATCGCTGGGAATCGTATGTTTCCGGGTCAACCCTACAGACACCGCCCTCGACGAGAAAGTCCTGGAAGAGATCAACAGAAATGTGCTCGTCCGTGTCTTTTGGGAAGATCGTGCGCTCATGTCATCAACGCTCGTCGGGAAAATGTTTTCGCTCAGGCTGTGCATACTCAACCACACCACGACCTGGAACGATGTGCGTGAGACCCTGGAGGCTACTGAGCGCTTCGGGCAGGAGGCGTTATCGAAGTGAATCAATCACCCTCCTCCACCGACTCCGGGCGCTGGGAGGTCCCCGAACCGCTGACCGTGGCCGAAGTCCGCATGGCCGACGGAACTCCTATCATCCTCAGACGACACGGCGACCCGGAAGGGCCGCGGCTCGTCCTCAGCCACGCGAACGGATTTTCGGCGGACGCGTACTTTCCGTTCTGGTCGCTGCTCACTGGTCGGTTCGACGTGGTCCTGTACGATCTTCGCAACCACGGCTGGAACCCGACCGGCGAGCAGCAAGCGCATACCATCCCCACCTTCATACAGGACACCGAGCACATCGCACGGGGCATCGATCAGCACTTCGGTGCAAAACCGAAAATCGGCATTTTTCACTCGGTGTCGGCACAGACGGCGGTCCTGCAAGCGGCGAAGCGAGCCGCATTCTCGGCCCTGGTGTTGTTCGATCCGGTCCTCTGCCCGCCCGGTCGGCCTCCACAAGACCTGAAGAAACTGGAAGCCACAATGCTCCAGCTCGGCAAGGCGGCCCGGCAGCGTCAGGAACGATTCGCGACACCGGAAGAGTTCGCCGAGCGTATCCGTCGCGCGCCTCCCTTCAAGCTCTTGCGTCCCGGCGTGGCGGACCTTATCGCGCGGACGACGCTCCGTCGGGACACCGACGGGACGGGGTATGAATTACGTTGCCCGCGCGAATACGAAGCCCAGGTCTCCGAGGAGGGATATCAATGGGCGCGCGCCGTAAACCTTGACCGTCTCTCCTGTCCCACCAAGGCTATCGGAGCCGACCCCACCCAGCCGTTCTCGTTTTTACCGAGTGTGGACCTGAGCGATCTCATTATTCTCGACTACGACTTCATCCCCGATACGACCCATTTTCTCCAACTTGAGCAGCCGGAGGCATGCGTCTCCCTGATGCTCGATTTTCTTGAGCCTCACCTGGCCTCCCTTTCCAGTGGGAGTTGAGCTTGGCGGTTTGGCGTAGGCTGAGTGGGCTAACGCCGAGAGCCACAGGTGGCGAAGACCTCACGACGATTCCGTATTCGTCCGCTCTTCCGTCATCCGCCGGAGCGTTTCAACCTCTCGGGACAACTCCCGCTGACGGCGGGAGATCGAGAGCGCATACAGAAAAATCACAATCCACACAACGCTGAACGCGGCAAACAAATACGGCATATCTTTTCCTTTGCTATGAGGCCGCCACCACGTGCTGGCGCAGGGCTCTGATTTCGTCGCGCAAGTGCAGGCTGCGTAACCTGAGCCGCAACAACCAGGTAAACACACACACAAACGCCCCGGTACACACCAGCAGCGTCCAGGCCATTTCCGGCGCCATCTGTTCGACCTTGGGATGAATGCCGCGCCAGAGACGAATGGAAATATAGAGCAGCGGGATATCGATCACGCCAACGATACCCAGGACGGCGGCATACCGCGCGACCGTCTCGTTATCTCCGGCAAAAACCCGCAGCAGAATATAGGCGGCATAAATCAGCCATAACACCAGCGTCATGGTGAGACGGGGGTCCCAGGTCCACCACACACCCCAGATCGGGCGCGCCCAGAGGGGGCCGGTCAGCAGGACGAGCGAACAGAACACCATGCCGAGTTCGGCCGCGGCCCGGGCCAGCAGGTCAGCCGAGCGCTTGCCTTGCCATAAGAAGGCCGCACTCGCCCCGGCCACGATAAAGAAGCCGAGAAACGCCATCCAGGCTGACGGCAGATGGAAATAAAAAATACGCTGCACCTCGCCCTGCACCCGCTCGTTGGGGACGTACAGAAAAACCATGGCCAGGGCTGCCAGCATCGCCACGCACGTCAGCCACGGCAGGAAAGAGTCAGCCAGCTCCGAACGAGACGTCACCGTGTTCATACGTATTCCATGAGACTCCACAGACAAGCCTCCTATTCTTGCACAACAAAACCAAACGTCAGCCAGCCGGTCACCACAAAAATAACATCAAACGCCACCAGCACACGGAACCACGTCCCCGTCCAGACCTCTCCGGCCAGGAGGGCTCCGGTGACATTTACCGCCGCAATAAAGAGTGGAACCAGCAGGGGCAGAAGCATGAGCGGCAGAATAATTTCCCGCGCCCGCGTCCGCACGGCAATCGCGGCGCACAGCGTCCCCAGAGCCGAGAAGCCCACAATACCGAACAGCAGGACGAGCGCCAGCCCAAGCAGAGAGACCGAGAAGGACAGACCGAGCAGCGCAAGCGTGAGCGGGGCCACAACGGCTTCCACTATAGCCAGAAAGCAGACGTTGCTCAGGAACTTTGCAAAAAACAGCTGACCGGGATCAATCGGACAGAGCAAGAGGCCGGCAAAGCAGTTGCGTTCCTGTTCAAGAATGAACGCGCGCTGGATGCTCAACATGCCGGCAAAAACGAGGGCGACCCAGAGCAGGGCGGAGCCAAAGGCGGGCTGGTGCAGTTGCTCGGGAGTGAGGGCAAAGACGAACACCAGGATGATCAACAGGGCCAGGACCAGCAGAGAGGACACCCGTTCTTTGGTGTGCAACTCCAGGAGAATATCTTTCCAAAGAATCGCCCACATGGGACAGCCTAGCGCGTGCACGCGGTATAGAGCCCGGCAAACTCTTGCGGAGACGGGAGGGCCGCCTCGGATTGCCAGGCAATCCGTCCACGGTGCAGGATGAGGGCGCGGGTACACAGATCCCGACTGCGTTCAAAATCGTGCGAGGTCAAAATGACGGTTTTCTTCCGGTCTTTTGCCTGTGCCAGGGTGGCATGCAAGGTCGAGAGCCCCCTGGGATCGAGGCCGGTGTCGGGCTCGTCAAGGAGGAAGAGTGTGGGGTCGTGTAAGAGCGCGCGCGCCAAACTGAGGCGCTGTTCCATCCCACGCGAGCAATAACGGACCGGCATCGTCCGCCAGTCCTGGAGACCGACGTATTCCAGTTGTTGAGCAATGCGGTCTTTAAGGTTCGGGACCTGATAAGCGCGACCGTAAAAGGTGAGGTTCTCTTCTGGGGTGAGGTCCGGATACAGATAGCTCTCGTGTCCGAGAAAACCGATTTTCCGCCGGACCGCCAACTCGGAAGAGGCAGTGCCAAAGAGGGTCAGCCTGCCTGAGGTGGGTGTCAGCAGCGTCGCCAAGAGCCGCAACAGCGTGGTCTTGCCGGCCCCGTTCGGACCAAATATGCCAACCACCTCGGCAGGGGCAATACGACACGATATGTCGTTGAGAACCGGCGTCCACGCAAAGGTCTTGTGGAGATTTTTCGCCTCAACAACCCAAGAGGTCTGTTGGGTCGGTTGAGTCATTTGGGTCCTTTGGGTCGGGACTCAACCGACTCCATAGACCCAACCGACTCCATAGACTCAACCGACTCCATAGACTCGGTGAGTTGATCGAGCTGCGTGAGCGCTTCAATTGCGCGCGCTTCGTATTTCTGCCGAATGAATTGATAATCTTCGTCCGTGAGCTTACCCATTTGTTTGTCAAATTCCGCTTCTCTAATGGCGGCATAGGCGGCCGCTTTTTGTTTTTCCCAGCGGACGATGTGCTCTGTGGCCGGGAGAGGCTGGACGGACTCTGTTTGTGCAGCCAGTAAGGGCCAGGCGACCAGAACGGCAATCAGCCCAACCAAAACAATTCCGGCGGCATACAGCACAAAGGTCATGGCTCTCCGTTTAGCTCTCGAACGTCTCAAGCTCTTTTTTGAGTCGTTCCTGATACGGGTCCGCTGGTGCGGAGGTGGTTGGGGGCGATGCAGCTTGGATCGAAGACCGATTTTTTGTCCAGCGGCGCGCAATCAAGCCAATACTGACGGCACCAATCAGGACAACCAGAAAGGGCGTTACCCAGGCAGCCAGATTGAAGCCCGTGGCCGTTGGTGCGGACAGCACTTTTTCTCCATAGCGCGTCACAAAAGAGGCCAGAATGGCTTCGCGAGAGGCACCTTGTTCAAGCTGCTCAGCAATCTGCTCCTTGGCCGGAATGGCAAAGCCACACTGCAAGTGATTACAGCTATGCACGGTCAGACCACAGCTACACTGGCAGGTGAGCGCGGCCTCCATCTCCTGATTCGTCGGAGGGGTCGCCTGGGCCACGGAGGCAACCCAACAGACCCAACAGACCCAACAGACCCAACAGACCAACAGGCGTCTATTCCGCAACGGCTTGTCCTCGTATGTCCGCCGATGACCGCGCCAGGGCAAAGGCTTGTCGTTCCGCCGGATTCGGGGCCATGACGACGCAGGTACCCAGAATCAGGATCAGCCCCCCAATCCAAATCCAGGACACCAGCGGGTTAATGAAGACCTGAAAGGTGGCCAGGCCCGACGGCTCATCGTAGCTGCCGAGAACAAGATAGAGGTCCTCCACCAGGGTCGGCCGAATATCGACCTCGGTGGTGGGCTGGTTTTGCTTTTTGTAGAAGCGTTTCTCCGGATGCATGGTGTCGATCTGCCGCCCGTCAACCAGAATGTTTACCGTGGCAACCTGGGCGGCAATATGCGCGTCTTCCCGTTCCGTGATCCCTGTGTAGAGGAGGGTATAGCGGCCCACCTCAAAAGATTGCTCCGCGCTCACGGTAATCTGTTTTTCAATAGTGAAGAGTGCGCCCGCCACCCCGAAAAAAATCAGGACCACACCAACATGCACAATATAGCCGCCATACCGGCGTGGGTTTTTACCGACCAGCCGACCCAGGGCCTGAGGCGGGCTTTCGTGCAGCATCACCTGGCGGGCACGGGTTCCACGGGAGAACTCGGCCAGGATACCGGCCAGGACAAATCCGGCCAGAGAGAAAATCACGACTGCATAGTAATTGTGGTAGCCCAGCACAAAAAGCAGGCCGCCCAGGGCCAAGCCGACCACAAGCGGAATGGTAAACTGCCGTCTGAGGCTGCTCCAACTCGCCCGCCGCCAGGCAATAATCGGCCCGATACCGGTCAGGAACAATAACATCACCCCGAGCGGGCCGTTCACCTGATTGAAGAAAGGCGGACCGACCGTAATCTTTACGCCCCGGACCCACTCGGACAGGATGGGGAAAATGGTTCCCCAGAACGTGGCAAAGGCAAGACCGACGAGGATGAGATTATTAAACAGGAAGGCCGCCTCACGGGACAACAGGGAGTCGAACTCATTTTCACTCTTCAGGTCCGGCAGACGATAGAGCAGCAGCCCGATTGAAACGGTCAGGATACAGGCCAGGAAGACCAGGAAATACGGTCCCAAGCCGGACTGGGTAAAAGAGTGAACGGACGAGATCACCCCGCTGCGCGTCAGGAAGGTTCCGAAAATCGTCAGTACAAAGGTCAGGATGACGAGGGTCATATTCCAGACCTTGAGCATGTCTTTCTTTTCCTGGATCATGACCGAGTGGAGATAGGCGGTTGCGGTAAACCAGGGCATAATCGCCGCGTTCTCAACCGGGTCCCACGCCCAATAGCC
>WTHD01000374.1 GCA_011523265.1 Candidatus Binatota bacterium | reverse complement strand
GGTTTGGGCTCAGCCTGGGCGATCTGTTACAGCAGAGCAAACGGAAAAAATAGACAGCGTCGGCGAATGCCCGGTCTACGACTGCTGTGAAAGGCTGGCGCGCAGCCGCCGTACGCCCTCGCCTGGGCCACCCGGCGCACCAAAGACGGCGGAACCGGCTACCAGCAGAGAGGCTCCCGCAGCCACCACCGCCGGCGCCGTGGTCGGATCAATGCCGCCGTCAATCTCAATCGCCGCCTGGGCTCCGCGTTCCTGCAACAGCCGCTGGAGGCGACGGACCTTCTGGGTGCTCGACCCGATAAAGCGCTGCCCGCCAAACCCAGGGTTTACGCTCATGATGAGGACCTGATCGAGGATATCGATCACCTCTTCGAGGCTGGCAATTGGCGTGCTGGGGTTGAGTACGACCCCGGCTTGCTTGTCGAGCTGTTTAATCTGCTCAACGGTCCGGTGCAGATGCGGGCAGGCTTCCTGATGCACCAGAATAATATCCGCGCCAGCGCTGGCGAAATCGGCCAGATATCGTTCGGGCTCGACAATCATCAGGTGGACATCGAGCGGCAGGCTGGTGCTCTTGCGGGCGGCCTCGACAACCAGCGGACCAATAGTGATGTTGGGTACAAAACAGCCATCCATCACATCGACGTGGATACGGTCCGCGCCGGCCTGCTCGACCTCGGCGATTTGTTGTCCGAGACACCGAAAGTCGGCAGAGAGAATCGAGGGGAAAATCTGGACCATGATTGACTGTGATTAACTATGATTGACCATGATTTATGGGATTCAGGGATGTCTATGAGGAGAAATAAAAATATAACACAACTGTATGAGGATGACTACGGAATGAACGAAGCCACCGCCCGCATCAAGATCAATACGCTGCTCACAGCGGACTCTCACCCGGCTCGCAGATTCCAACAGGCAAAGGAACCCGAGGCGATGGCCTGTGGCGTAAAGGGGGGTGTGAGGGGCAGGGTGTAGACCGTGGGTGCGGTCGTGGCCGGTTGCGCAGCCGCGTCGGGAAGATGGCCGGTAAATGTCAGCAGAGCCCCGTCCGGCGCGAGTAAGGGATGAGAGCCGGCGTACTGGTCGAAAAATGAAAACTGGAGCGTTTGCTCCCTGCTGGGTAGAAACCGGATCAATTCCTGGCTTTCTCCGGTTGCTCGGTCATACCGATGCCACCTGAGCTGGCTGTGTTGTACGTCTACGCTCAGATAGACCAAGTGGGTTCCCTGTGGAGCCCACAGGAATCCCGCGACCGGTGTTTCAAGCAGGGTCGTAGTCTGGCCGGTGGACAGGTCGAGCAGATGCAGCGCGGGAGAGAGTAACGAGTTCTGGCGTTGGGTACTGCTGAAGACCAGCGCCTGCCCGTCCGGTGACCACAGCGCCGCGGTCATGCCGCTGGCCTGACTCACCGGAGCGCTCTTGCCGCTCTGGATATCGAACAGGCGGAGGGTCTGGCTGCCGTCGGTCCCCCGTTCCACATAGGTGAGTAACTCACCGTCCGGGGACCAGACCGGAACGCGGAACGTCCCCGGACTGGTGCTGACCTCCCGCACAATGCTTCCTGTTGCGGCCTCAAGCAGCACGACCCGCCCGGTTTCGTTGTCGCCCACGTGCGCGGCTACAAGTCGCCCCTGCGGAGCCCATGACCAGAAGAGCGGTGCGCCGGTGAGCAGGGTGCGGGTCTTGCCGGGCTGGGTTATACCAATCGTTTCCAGCGCAAGCTGACGGTCGCCGCGCTGCACCAGGACGGTAAACATGTCCGCCTGGGGTGACCAGTTGCCATAAATCGGAGCGCCCTGCCCCAGGTTGGCCCGCTCCCAGGACTCCACGCCATCGGCGGCAACCGTATACACGCTGGCCGGCCCGTCTTCACCCTGCCGGGCAAAGCAGGCGAGCTGTTGACTGTCCGGCGACCAGGTTGGCCAGGAATAGGTCATGGAAGGTGGAGCAGGTTGCGACTCAGGGTCCTGAGGAGCCTGCGGAGGATACTGCGCTTGCTGGTCCTGCCAGCTCCAGGTGAGCTGGTGGGTCGTGTCTGACGGGAAGCGGCGTACAAAAATTTGCCCGTCCGGTCCAATATACGCGAGCTGGATGGGGAGCGTCGCCCGAGCAGCGCCGGAAGAGTCGGACTGACCGTTTTGACCCGCCGGACGGCTTTCACTCACGCTTGGCCCCCTCCCACATCAGGACGGGCTTTTTCTGGCCGCGTTTCCGTCTCAAAAGGATATACATGGCACCGGGTCCGCCATCGTGGATACGGGCGGTGGAAAAGGCCAACACCATCTTCGCCAGCCGGCCTCGGGTGAGCCACTGTTTCATCCTGTCTTTGAGGATCGGGAATTGCCCAGGAGAGTTCTTGCCGCGTCCATGAATGACGAGGACGCAGCGGATGCCCGCCTGGGTGGCCCGGTTGAGGAACTGCTCCAGCTCGGGCTTGGCCTCGTCCGCCTTCATCCCGTGCAGGTCCAGGGCCGCCTGACGCGCAAATTTTCCTTGTCTCAGCTTGCGGACCAGACTCGTATCCAGGCCAACGACACAGCCCTCGACATACTCGTCGGTATCCGTGACATCGAAGTCGCTCCGCCCGGCGACCAGATCGTATAACTCGGCAATGGCCTCGTTCTCGCTGTCTTGCGGAGACCGGCTGGAGAGGGCGGGTGGGGGGTTGCTGACCCGCGCGTCCGACTTGAGCCGGGTGACGTCCTGCATGGCCCGCTGGAAAAGGTCCGTGGGATTTTCCTCAGTCTTTTCAACGGGATTGGGCGCACTTCTGGGGGAAGCCGCTGCGGTTGCAGCCCGCTCGGCGATGGACGGTTTGAGCGTTTTTTTGAGTTGGCGAAAAGGCGTATTGAAGCCCGCCATGGCTCCGTATGGTACACGGGAAACACCCCGAGGACAAGCAACCGGAGGGTAGGGTGAGACGACACCCTGCGTTGCCTGCTCCAGTCGCCCGCGTGTATAATCAGAGTCTATGCAGGGGTGGAGGTGGCAGGTATGGATGCTGATGGGCATCCTGGCGGGGTGCAGTGCGGCAACACAGCCGGTTCAGCCCGTTCGGTTTTTCCCAGCCGCTCCAGCGACTCCTGTCGTGATTCCCCTCCAGCCCGTGCCTGCGTCACTGCCTGCTGCTTCTGTGGCTCCTGCAGTCCCCCCTCCCCATGATAAGCCTGAATCACTGATCGATCCGAGGAGCCCGTCCGCCTTGCCGCCGTCCGATCCGGGAACCGTGGTGCCGTTTGAACCACAGTTGGTGGTTCGTCCCTCCCGTTTTGTGCAGACCGGCATCGCCTCATGGTATGGGCCGGGGTTCCACGGCAAGCGAACGGCAAACGGCGAAATCTATGACCAGAACGCCCTGACCGCTGCCCATCGGAGCCTGCCGCTGGGAACCCAGGTGATGGTGACAAACCTTGAGAATGGGCAGGCGATTGAAATCCGCATCAACGACCGGGGGCCATTTGTGGCAGGGCGTATCATTGACCTGTCTCTGGCAGCGGCAAAAAGTATTGGCGTGTATGCCCCAGGGACCGCGCTGGTGCGAGTCGAGGTGCTGTCCGCTCCGACTCCCAGGCTCGCCGTCCTGTACGCCGTCCAGGTCGGCTCTTACACCGATGCGGACAAAGCGTCGAATCTGAAGCAGGCGTTAACACAACACTTCTCGTCGGTGTATATCAGTCCGTTGTCAAGCAGACGGTTTCGATACTACCAAGTCCGTCTCGGACCGTTCGCCGAACGTGTCCAGGCCGAACGCCAGGCCCGTGCCGCGGCCCGGGCCGGTCTGCAAAGTGTGGTGGTCGAAGAAGACGACCGCTGGGCTGAGTGGTAGCGCCCCGTGTCAACGCTCGCCCTTGGTCTCGTTTTGAATCCAGTCCACATAGTCGGTGGTCCCGGCGAGAACGGGCAGGGCGATAATCTCGGGGACGTCGTACGAGTGGAGGGCGCGGACCCGCGCCGCCAGGGCGTCAAAGAGACGCGCCTGGGTTTTGATGATGAGCTGCCATTCCCGGTCGTCCGCAATGCGTCCCTCCCAGCGATAGAGCGACCGCACCGGGCTGGTCACATTCACGCAGGCGGCGAGGCGTTCCTCAAGCAGGGCCGTGGCAATGGTCTCGGCTTCCTGCTCGGAGCCGACCGTGACCAGGACAACGATGGCCGGCGTCACGGCAGCGCCCTCGCCTCCGCCCCGGAGCGGCGCAGACGCCGGCGCAGCGCGCCGGCGGTGAGTCGATATTTGAACGCCTTGCGGCCGTTGATAAACAGTACGGGGATATCCTGGCCAAAGCGGGCTTCGAGTTCCGGCTGAGTCGAGATATCGATTTCCGTTACGCTGAAAGCCGTGTCGGCCTGGACCTCGGCCACAATCGCTTTCATGTCGTCACATAAGCAGCAGCCCGGACGAGAATAGAGAGTCAGCGAGGGTGTCATGCTTCCTCTTTTATCAGGGAGGTGGCCGGTGGGGGCGTGAGGTCTGACAAGTTTTCTATTTTGACCTGGGTGACATGGTGGTTGTCGGTTTTGAGGACGGTCATGCGTAGCGCGTCATACTCGAACATTTCATTGACCTCAGGGATACGCCCGAGCCATTTATTGATGAAGCCCCCCACGCTGGTGTAATCATTCCCCTCGGGCAACTCAAACTCGTCAATGTGATCGTTGACATCGGCAATAGAAAGGGCCGCGTTGACGATATAGGTCTGATTGGAGACCTTTTCAATATCGTGGTTCTCGCTGTCGTGCTCGTCCTGAATTTCTCCAACCAACTCCTCAAGAACGTCTTCCATGGTGACGAGGCCGGCCGTACTGCCAAACTCATCCACCACCATGGCAATATGCACCTTGCGGCGTTGAAACTCCCGCAGCAGATCGTCGATCGGTTTCGTCTCCGGCACAAAGAACGCGGGCCGGAGGAGGTCGCGCAGAATGATCAGATCCCGGTGTTCCATGAGGGTAATGAGATCCTTGGCATGCACGACGCCAATAATATTGTCGAGTGACTCCTCATACACCGGTATGCGGCTATAGCCGCCTTCAACCAGCAGGTTGACCAGGGCACTGCGGGAGGAGGTGACCTCAATGGCGGCGATATTGGTCCGGGGAACCATGATCTCCCGTACGCTGGTCTCCCCAAACTCAAAGACGTTCTCAATCAGCTCGTGCTCCTCTTCCTCGATCGTGCCGCCCTCGCGGCCCTGCTCAAGCAGGAAGCGCAGTTCTTCGCCCGAGTGATAGTGCTCCGCTTCGCTCGCCGGCCGAAGGCCAAAGAGCCGCAGCACCTGGTTGGAGGTCCAGTTGAGGGCCACAATCGCCGGCGAAAAGATCAGGTAAAAAAACCGCAGCGGAAAGGCGACGACGAGCGTTGTGGACTGGGAATGCTGGATGGCGAGCGCTTTGGGGGCGAGTTCGCCAAAGACAATAAGAAGAAAGGTGAGCAGGATAAAGGCAACCGGCAGGGCGATACTGTGCGCCAAATCCGGGTCGGCTTCCAGGCCGACCAGGTGCATAAATTCAATAATGAGTTTGGCCACAATCGGCTCTCCGATCCAGCCCAACCCCAGAGAAGTCAGGGTAATGCCGAGTTGGATCGTCGACAGGGAGGCATCGAGGTGGGAGATGAGATACTGGCCCATCCTGGCCGTTCGGCTGCCGGCCTGAACCAGGAGTTCGATCTGGGACGCGCGAACCTTGACGATTGCAAACTCTGCCGCGACGAAAAAGGCGTTGACCAGGACCAGCAGGAGTGTGATGAGTATACCGAGGACAGGACTCTCCATGCCTACGCTTCACACCTCCCGGCTGGCTGGGGGAAAAGCCGCAGTTGAGTCTCTGACCACGGGTCATCAGATGGAGGGTCGTCCATACAGAGGTAGAGCATAATACGAGTTGGCCTTGGATTGCAAGTAGGAACAGGGCCGGTCTTAGTGCACGGCTGTGTTTTCACTGAGGAAACGCTGAATCTCGGCGGGGGACAGATTGGTCCAGCACTCGGCCACGGCCACGGCCGCCTGGACCGAAAAACGCTCACTCTCACCAATGATTTCCCGTGTTACCGGATAACACCGGACGGGGCTCTGGAACTGAAGGCCACTCTTCTCGGCTCTCCACGCAGAACGGTGCAGCAGCAGCGGCGGCGTGGGTAAGGACGCGATGACATCCTGGAGCAGGGGATCATCTCCATCGATCACAAACTGACAGCTGGCTCCGGCCGCGAGGCATAATGCCCGCATTTCATCCTGGAGCGTGTGCAACTCTTCGACATCGGTACTATAGCTCGGCGTCAGGGTTGTCAGGATGGCGATGTCGGGGGTCACCGTTCGGACCAGCTGTTGCATATCGCCCCGATGACGGACGCCGAATTCGAGCACGAGGATATCGGGCGCCTCGGTATTGAAGAGCGCGGTCCAGACCGCCCGGACGAAGCCGCGCACGAGGTCCCGCAGACGGACTGAAGCCAATTCAATGTTGAGGATGGCAAGGGGCAGGCCAATATCGGTATTATAGGAACGGGGATTGGGCTGGACCCGATACTGCCGGGCTAAGAGCTCGGTCACGATGCGCTTGATAACGGTCTTGCCGTGGCTGCCGGCGATGGCAATCACCCTGGGATTTTTCCGCCACAAACTCAGACGGGCGAGCGCTCGTAATATCAGGATGGCGAAGCCACGCAGGCGCCGGTAGGAATAGGGTCTGTTGAGTCCTTTGGGGTCCTTTGGGTCAGACTCAACAGACTCAATAGACCCTATAGACTCAACTGACCGGCTTGCGCGGTGCTGAGTGGGCTGCACCCGACGCGCGGCTGCCGGACTGAAGTACGCGCTGAGACGCTCGAAGGCGGTGGTAATATCGTCCGGCCTGCGCCCGAAGTTCAGCCGTATATGGGCCTCGCCGCTGGGCCCAAAGGCAATGCCGGGGACAACCGCGACCTTTGCTTTTTCCAGAAGGTCGTAGGCGAGGGTGTGCGAATCGCGGGCGTGCACAACCACGTCTTTTATCCGGGGAAAGACAAAATAGGCCCCTTCGGGTTTCTGGTAATCAAACACGTGTGAGAGCTGGTCGAGATGGGTGAGGGTCAGGTCGCGGCGCTGCTTAAACGCCTGTCGAAAGGAGGTAATATGTTCGTGTCCGTATTCGAGTGCGGCTAAGGCCGCATATTGCGACACAACCGGCGCGCAGGTCACCAGGGCGTCGTGC
>WTHD01000369.1 GCA_011523265.1 Candidatus Binatota bacterium | reverse complement strand
GCTCCATACCGCACAGGGCCTGAATGGGCCGGCCGAGTTGCTGGAGATGACGCGCAATCAGGTCATAGCCTTTTTCCAGCGCCGGCAGCGGATGAAAAGTGGCGTGCGCCACCTCATAGCCGGGCTGAGCCCGGCAGCCGGAAGAAAAAGGACCGCTGCTTTTGATGAAGGTGAAATTGCCGTCGGGTTGATCGATGAGCATGGGGCCTCCTTTCGGAAAGCAGACCTACCGAGCAGTAGCACTCTTTTTCACTCAGAGGCAACGGCAACAATGTTATTGCTCTATGGCTGGGTTTCTTGGAGTGCTGCGTCTCGCATCGAGATTGACAAACTACCGGGCTGGCGTGATAAGCGGCTCGGCTGACACAATAATGCCGTTATTGTCCGCATACACAAACTCCCCCGGCTGAAAGGTGACACCCCCGAACGTGACCGGAACATCCAGATCGCCAATGCCCCGTTTCTCTGTTCGCAGGGGCATGACTCCGAGCGCCTGCACTCCAAGCTCCAACACCCGAATGGCATCAATATCCCGAATACAGCCATAGATGATGCACCCCTCCCAGCCATTCTGGAGTGCCGTGGCCGCGATCATATCGCCCAGCAAGGCGCGTCGCATGGAGCCGCCCCCGTCCACGACCATGACCTTTCCCTGCCCCGGCTTGCCGGCGTTCTCTTTGACCAGGGAATTATCTTCGTGACATTTTATGGTCACGACCTCGCCACCAAAACAGACCTTGCCGCCGTAATTGGTAAACAGTGGTGCCACAACGCGGACAAGGTCTGGATGGGCGTCACATAAATCTGTCGTCAGGAATTGCATGCGCGACTACGATGCCCCTTCAACCACAATCATTTTCCCATGAGAAGCGCTGTGCCGGATGCCCTTGGGCTCACGGTACTCTTCCGAGTTATACCACGCCCTGGCCTGGGCAACACTCTCGAATTCGAGCACGACCACCCGGTTGGGTTCCCAGTCGCCCTCAAGATTTTCGGCGGCTCCCCCCCGGACGACGAACTTCCCGCCGTAGGCTTCAACGGTTGCTGGAACGAGTTTGGTGTAACCGACGTACACCTCGGGGTCGGTCACCTGAACATCCGCAATGATATAGGCTGGCATGTGTTTCCTCCTGTGCTGCCTGTTCTTTACCTGCACTTTTCTTACCCCAGGACGAGGCGCGAGGCGAGCCTCCTCGCTACTTGCCCCGTCAAAAACAGACACGATAGAGTGACGCCATATTGAGGAGGAGCGTATGCCGAACGAAGAGCTGGTCCACGTCTTAGACGGCTACAAGGTGCTGGATTTTACGCAGGTGCTGGCCGGGCCGACGGTGACACGGCTGATGGCCGAGATGGGCGCCGAGATTATCAAGGTGGAGCTTGCGCCCAAAGGTGATTTTTCGCGGGCGATGCCCTTTCTCAAGGATGATCGGAGCGCCTACTTCATCCAACAGAACCGCGGCAAAAAAAGTCTGTGTATTGATGCCAAAAGTCCAAAAGGCAGGGAAATCCTGCACTCGCTGGTGGAGCAGGTCGACGTCCTGGTTGAGAATTTCGCACCCGGAACCATTGGGCGTTTAGGCCTCGGCTATGATGTGGTGAAAGAAATCAATCCGAGCCTGGTGATGTGTTCGGTCTCCGCCTTCGGGCAAACCGGTCCGCTGTCGGATCAGCCCGGCTATGACTATATTGCGCAAGCCTATGCCGGGGTGACGCATATGATCGGTGATCCCGACGGCGCGCCCTCCTTTCCCATGTTGGGCTTGGGTGATGTCGGGACGGGGGTGCACGCGATGGGAGCCATTGCGTGTGCGCTGCTGTATCGGGAACGGACCGGCCAGGGCCAGCATGTAGACATTTCCCTGCTGGATTCCTACTTCCACTGCCACGAGATGAACGTCCAGATCTATAGCGGCAGCAAAGGCGCGGTACAGCCTATCCGCTCGGGCTCGCAGCACTACGCCCTCTGCCCCATCGGGTTGTTCAAGGGCAAAGAGACCTATCTCTTTATTATCGCGCTCGATCATCAGTGGGCGCCGCTCTGCAAGGTCATGGGGCGTCCCGAGTTGGCCGACGACCCCCGTTTTTCATCCAACGCCCAGCGGGTTGCAAATATGGATCAGGTGGTCGCCGTCATCGAAGGCTGGTTGGCCTCAACCGCGAGTGACGACGAGGCGGTCCGCCTCCTCCAAGAGGCACGTCTGCCGGTGGCGCCGGTTCTGACTATAGAACAAGCGGTGAATCACCCCCACCTGCGCTATCGGCGCACCGTTCGGACGATAGTTGACCGTGAGTTTGGCGAACTTGATATTCCGGGAATGCCGCTCAAGTTCTCGGCATTCCCGGACGAGCTGCCGCTTGAGACGCCGTCCCTGGGCGAGCACAACGAGGAAATTCTCTCGACCTATTTGTCCTATACGCCGGAGCAGGTCCGGACGCTGGAAAGCGAGGGCATCCTCAGGCGGGCGGAGTGAGACAGACGGGACGGGATGCCAGCCCTCCAAGGTTGTGTTGTTGCCGTTTCAGCAGTGACGAGGGTTTACCCGCTCGTTTTCTTTTTCACGGTATATTTTACCCCGGCAATAGAGCTGAAGTCGGAGTCCTGCGTCCACAGGACGGCATCGTACATCCGGGCGGTTGCCAAAATAATGCTATCCGCCATTGGGAGGCTTTCCTTGATGCTGATTCGGGCGGCGCTAAGGGAAAGCGGTACGCTTAAATCAACGACTCTCCCTTGTTGCATTAAGGCAACCGCTTTCAGCGCTTCAGTCTCGTCACGCTGTTGCAAGACCCGTTTGAAGACTTCGTACAGGCTCACACTAGGAACGAGTAGCTCGGTCGTGTCATCAATAGGGGGAGCGAAGAAGGCTGCATTTGGCCCGTCTGCAAAATATTCCAGCCACCCCGAAGAATCGACAACATTCACACGCGATCCTTCTCTCGGCTGACCGTTGTATCGATGCCCTTCAGGAATCCGCGCATCTGTTTCAATGGCCGTAAGGGAATAAGTTCGATACGGCCATCGTATATGATCGTCTGCACTTTTTGGCCCGGACTGAGCTGGAGACTTTCGCGAATTTCCTTTGGGATGACAATTTGAAACTTCGGTGAGATTGTTACCGTTTGCATGCGAAGACTCCATCGATGGAATAATAGTATGACATAGTATTATCGATAAGTATCTTGCTTTACAAGAAGCTGCTTAAGCTCTCTTACCCCGGAGCCAAAGCCTCAAGGGTATAGCGGATGCCGTCCCGTGCCGCGGCATCCGGCAGATAGTTGGTGAAAGTCGGATGTATGGGGTAAACGATTGGCAGGGTCACCCCGGCCTCTCGGTAGCGCGCGATCTTCTGGGCACACTGCTCAGCGGAACCATAGACGGCAAAGGCGTCGACCATCTCATCGGTGACCAGGGCGGCTGCCCCATCCATATCGCCACGTGCCGCGCAGGTCCGCATCCGCGCGACCGTCTCCGCATGGCCGTGTCTTTCAAAATACTGGGCGTACAGGCCATACGCCGTAATATGAATGGCCGTCACGTATCGCATGGCACGTTTTGCCGCTGCGGGGTCCGGGCTGACACAGCACGGCAGATAGCAGCCAATATCAATGGCAGACGGGTCGCGACCAACCCGCCGTGCCCCGCGCTCGACCGCTGACACGACCTCCGCAACGCTGTCGAGCGGAACAAAGATGGGCAGGACGCCGTCGGCGACCTCGCCCGCCAGCGCCAGGGTCTTTTCCGACAGTGCCCCGAAGTAGCACGGGATCGTGTCGCGGTAGGGGTGGAGCCACGGCTCGTAGTCGGTAATCCGGAAGATCTGACCGCTGTAATTGACGAGCCTGCCCTCGGCGGCGCATTTCAGGATGGTGCGGACAACGTCGGTTGTTTCGCGCAGCCGGCGCAGGGGCCGGTCAAAAGGGAAGGGGCGGTCCGGTTCCAGACTATCCCGCGCCTGGTGGATTTCCGAATGGCCAATGCCCAAGCCGAGCCGAAAGCGGCCGGCTGAGAGCATATCCACAGTTGCGGCTGCGGTGGCAATGGTCGTCGGGTTGCGTGTAAAGACCGTGGCCACGCCGGTCGCAAGAATGATCCTGGACGTTTCCCGCGCACACGCCGACAGGACGCCAAAGACATCGGCAAAGCTTTCGATCAGGTAGGCAGACTCATAGCCCTTTTGATCTGCCAGGTTGACGCAGTCAATGAGTTCATTGACCGACATCCCGCCCCAGAAACCAACGCCGATACGGTCCATACGTGTGCTCTCCAGTGGTCCTACTTAGTCAGACGATCCATCCACAATAAAAGCTGGGAGTTAAATATCGTCTTTACTCCCTCGAAGAGTGTGGGTGTTGTCTTTCGTGACCTTAATGAGAAAGCGTAGCGCCTCATTCACCGCCTCTGCGCTAGGAAATACTTCTACTACATCAGCCTCTAAGCGAACCGTATCACCAAAACTTGTACGGCCCGGTCCTATTTTTCTGACCCGTAAGTTTTTGAGATCGTATTCTGGGCGCAGTTCATCATCTTTCGGCATCGTATCCTTCTTCATAGGCTTTTCTTTCTGCCGTTGTGATCCCATAACACGATCATGTTCGCTCATCAGGCTTCCGGCCCAATACTCAGGCGACGCTAAAGGGTAGCGGCGGGAATGCCGAATGACAAGCAAACCTTGAGTTCTTCCTTGACAAACTTTCTCGCCTGGCAGGATAATTCACGATCAACCACAAGGGAGGAAAAACCATGGCAGACGATCTTGCAAAAATGGATGCAACCGCGCAGGCCGAACTGGTGCGGAGTGGAGCAGCCAGCCCGCGGGAGCTGGTGGACGCCGCTATCGAGCGGGTGGAAAAGTTCAATCCACAACTTAACGCCGTAATCCGTCCGCGCTATGAAAAAGCGCGTGCCGAAGCGGACTCGGCCAGCTTACCCGACGGTCCGCTCAAGGGTGTGCCCTTCCTGCTGAAAGACCTGTTCTGCGTGCATGCGGATGATGAAATCCATAGTGGCTGTAAGGCGCTCAAAGCGGCGCAATACACGGCTCCTCACAGCACGTATCTGGCCGATAAATTCCGCGCTTCAGGCCTGATTACGATTGGTCAGACCAATACTCCGGAATTCGGGTTCGCCACCACGACCGAGCCGGAAGCCTACGGGCCAACCCGGAATCCGTGGAATACCAACCACTCGACGGGCGGGTCGAGCGGTGGCAGTGCCGCGGCGGTGGCCGCCCGTCTGGTGCCGGTGGCGCACGCCAATGACGGCGGGGGGTCGATTCGTATCCCGGCTAGCGCGTGTGGCCTGGTCGGCCTGAAGCCCAGCCGGGGGCGGTTATCGCTCGGACCGGATTATGGCGAAGCCTGGGCCGGCTGTATTGCCGAAGGGGTGGTCTGCCTGTCGGTGCGTGATGCGGCCACCGTCCTCGATGCCACCGCAGGGAGCATGCCGGGCGACCCGTATGCGGCTCCCGCGTGTGAGGGCTCGTTCGCCGAGGCCGCCCGGCGTGAGCCTGGCTCGCTCCGCATCGGCCTGATGACCAAGCGGCCTGGCAATCAAGATGCCCTGCATCCCGAATCTATAGCCGCGGCAGAAAACACGGCAAAGCTGCTGGAGTCCCTCGGGCATCGGGTCGAGGTTGCGTATCCGCAAGCGCTGGACGAGCAATGGGGTGCTCACTTTAGCACGATCGTGCTTGCCCACTCCGCCCGGACCGCCGAAGATGTTGCCGACGCGCTGGGCCGCGAAGTTGGTCCCGGCGATTTTGAGCGCTACACCTGGGACCTCATGAACCGGGGCCGGTCCATAGGCGTGACAGAATATATTGCCGCGCTCGAATGGCTGGAACGCTGGGAACGGCGTCTCGCCGCCTGGTGGGCCGACGAGTTTGACCTGCTCCTCACCTCGACCCTGAGTTCGCCGGCGCCGCCTTTGGGTCAATTATGCAGCGCCGCGGCCGAACCGGCCGAGGTGTATCGGCGGATAATCGACCTGATCCCGTATACTCCGGTTGGGAATGTGACCGGCCAGCCGGGGATTTCCCTGCCCTTGCACTGGAGTGAGGACGGCCTGCCGGTCGGCGTGCACCTCATGCCTGCGTACGGACGGGAAGATATGTTGCTCAGCGTTGCGGCGCAACTCGAACAGGCCCAGCCGTGGATAGATAAATTGCCGCCGGTCTGCGCCTAAGGTCCCTCATCCCCTCTCGGGAGGGGTGGCCCGAAGGGCCGGGGTGGGTTCCTAGAGCGCACCTGCGAGCAAACCCACCCCGCCGCTGCGCGGCACCCCTCCGAGGAGGGGACTTTTGTAGTGAGTAGGTCGGATGAGCGGAGTGTCATCCGGCAAGCACGGCCATGTCGGCTTCCTGCTCCGATAGCTCCCGAGCGGGGATGTGCTCATTCCCAGGGGTTGACTATCTCGACGCCTGTCGGCGTAAAGTCATTGACATTTCGGGTGACGACCGTCAGCCCATGAACCAATGCCGTGGCCGCGATGAGCGCATCACGATCTGGCCGTGGGGTCGGGACGTGCAGTCTGGCGCAACGTTGAGCAACTGCGGTATCGACAGGTAAAATGCGATCACGGAACGCCGGTAACACATAGGTATCGAGCCACGAGCGGAGTATCGCGCCCTGCGTCGGGTCTCGACGCTCGATCAGAAGGATGCCTTTTTCAAGTTCCAAAACCGTAATGACCGATGAGAAAAGGCTTGCCGCCGAAACACTATTGGCCCACGTCAGGACTTTTTGATCGACTTTGGGGGACTTGGCTTTTCTCAACTCGGCAATGACATTGGTGTCGAGCAGATACATCAGGAGAAGTCCGCCGTTCTGCCTATTTCAGCGTCCAAGCGAGGCGGCTCAAAGTCGATGTCTGCGGCTTCTGGCATGGCGAGTAATTCGATGAGGCTTTCTTCCGTCTTGGTAATCTTGAGGTAGTCCTCAATAGTCAATAAGACGTGTGCCGTCCGGCCACGGTCGGTAATAAAAACCGGCCCCCCCGCAGCATCCCGCTTGGCCTTGCTCACGTCCTGATTGAACTCCCGGCTGGTAACGGTTGTGATCCGCATATATTGAACCTTCGTTCCTCTTTCTGATTGTAGGTAAATTACTACAAATGGTGGTCCGCAACAACCGTTGAATCCTTTCTCAGGTGCCGGCTTATAGCCTCAGGTGGAGGAACCCACCCCACCGCTGCGCGGCACAAAGAGGAAGCGTGTCCTTCAACAGAACAGGTAGATGTTGACACGTTTCCTCTTTC
>WTHD01000027.1 GCA_011523265.1 Candidatus Binatota bacterium | reverse complement strand
CAGAATGGGAAAGCGGGCTTTGCCAAAGGCCGAGGCAATCATGCTGGAACAGATGACCTGGGTTGGCAGCCCACTCCCAAAAGAGAGCGCCCGCCGCCGGAACCGGCGCGGAACCAGACTGACCGGCAGGAAATAGCGTCCCAGGTCAAGGATATTCTGGAGATCATACGTATAGCCGAGCTGACTGATCACATCGTCCAAAATAACCTGGCAGTCCTGAGGCTGGAGGTTGTACGGGCGACACAGGCGGATGTTGTACTCGACGTATTTCGACAGGGGGGACAGCACGACCCCTTCCTCAACCAGCGCTTCCACCAACAGGAACTGGGCGTCGTCGCCAAAAGCGGTCCGGACCTGCTCTGCCAGCGGATGGTTGCCGCGAATCAGCTCATCGCCAATGTAGATGGCCGAGTGCGACCAGGAACTCTGGGTGAGATATTTAACGACCTCGCTAATGCGCTGAGAACCCTCCACCAGCAGGACATCCCCTTTGCGTATCTGGCTCTTGAGCGCCTCCAGATTGTTCGGAAAACGAACCGCATAGTTGTTAAGGGGTTTGGTGAGCAGGGCGACGAACTGCTTGATGATCGCTTGGCGGAGGCGCCGAAGTGGGTGAAATATCGCTTGTGCCATCCCCTGCGTTCCCTCTCCACATTGTAGAGGAAGCGAGCCGGAGACGACAAGGGATATGCTCGGCGCTTTAATTGTATGCTAGGATCGTGCGGTGTGAAAACGCTCAGACGGAGTATGGTCCCATGGCAGTCCAGAAAACGTACCCGCAGCAGGTCAAAGAGGTGATGACCCGAGACGTGGTTGCGCTCGGGCCGGAGCAACCGTTTGCGCAGGCATTGGCGCTCCTGGCCCAGCATCGGTTTCGGCATTTGCTAGTGACCGATGCCGATGCCCGTTTGGCCGGAGTGATTTCTGACCGCGACCTGCTCCGCTGCATGAGCCGGGAGGCGGACCTCGGGCGGGTCACGGTCGCCGATATCATGTGGTCTGCCGTGGTGACCGTGCAACCGGACACCTCGCTGTCCGAAGCCGCCGCCCAGATGCTGAGCCGTCGTATTAACTGTCTGCCGGTGGTCGAGAACGACCGGGTCTGCGGTATTCTGACCTCGACCGATCTGCTCCAGGCTTTTCACAATCTCCAAACGCATATTGAACGGGAAGCTGTCCCAGACGCGCCACAGGAATGAGCGCACGGGCCGTTCCGCGACAGTGTCTTATCCCTGGGCGGTGCCCAGCCGAATCGCCTCTCCTAACTGGACCCCTCCAGTATAGAGCGCCCGCCCGATAATCACTCCCATGACCCCGAACGGTTCAAGAGGAAGAAGCCGCTGAATATCGGCGCTGCTCGCCACCCCGCCCGAGGCAATGACCGGGACGGAGACTGCCTGGGCCAGGGCACCTGTGGCCTCATGATTCACGCCCTGCTGGGTCCCGTCGCGGCTGATATCCGTATAGACGATTTCGCTCACCCCCTGGTCCTGACAGCGGAGCGCCAACTCGGTCGCGTCCAGGTCGGTTGTTTCCGTCCAACCCTGGACAGCCACCCGCCCGCCCAGGGCGTCAATGCCGACCGTAATCCGGCCGGGGAACTTGTCACAGGCTTCCGCCACCAGAGCCGGCCGACGATAGGCCACCGTCCCCAGGATTGCGCGACTGACCCCGAGGGAGAGCAGGTGTTCGAGCGTGGCCAGGCTGCGGATACCGCCCCCAACCTGAACCGGAATGCTCAGGGCCTGACAGATACGCTCAATCGCACTGGTATTGACTGTGGTGCCGCTGACTGCCGCATCAAGGTCCACCACGTGCAGCCGCTGGGCTCCTTCCCGTTGCCAGCGCAGTGCGGTGTCAACCGGGTCGTCCGAGTAGACCGTGGCCCGGTCCATATCCCCCTGGTAGAGGCGGACACACTGTCCGGCCTTCAGGTCAATGGCCGGAATAATCAGCATGACGACACTGAGACGGACGCCGGGCGGGACAGGCTGCCTGAGCGCCGCTCGCGAACGAGCTGGCCGAAATTGGCCAGAATTTGCAGGCCAATCGTCTGACTTTTTTCCGGATGAAACTGCGTGGCAAAGATATTCCCCGACCACACGCTGGAGGCAAATGACAGCCCATACTCCGTGCTCGTGGCAATAATCGCGGGGTCATCCGGGACCGGATAGTACGAATGCACGAAATACACGCTCGCCCCCTCGGCCACGCCGTTGAGATGGGGAGGGCGGTGTGTGATGCTGAGCTGATTCCAGCCCATATGCGGAATTTTCTGCCCGGCCAGGGTAGTCGGATCAAACCGCACGATCCGGCCTTTCAGAATATCCAGCCCCCGGACCCGGCCAAACTCGACACTCTCCGAGAATAAAATCTGCATCCCCACACAGATGCCGAGAAACGGCGTGCCCCGCTCAACCACCCGATGGACGGTATCGACCAGGCCACATTCGGTCAGGCCGTCCATGCACGCTCCAAACGCGCCCACCCCCGGCAGGACAACGCCACCGGCAGCCTCAATCTGGGCCGCATCCCGTGTGACGGTCGCCGCATGGCCCATCTTTTCAAAGCCCTTTTGGACGCTCCGCAGATTGCCCATGCCGTAATCAATAATCGCGATCATCGTGGACGGCCATTATTGCGGTCGGACTGGCGGGAATCAAGGGACTACGGGGCACCTGTTCGCCGCTCGCGCCCCCTGAAAAAACATTAAAAAAGTGCATTTTCCTCCCATTTTGGACCCGCGGGGGCATTTGAACAGAAACCTACGGTTTCGGGCGGCGTCCAGGAGGTAGAACCGTACCTTTCTGGCTAAATGCCCTCGGATAATCGTCGTTAAAATACGTGCCATTGGGCAAAACATGCTTAAACGGCAACAACGAAACATGGGCTAAGGTCTCGTCCTCAATCCCTTCCCCCTGCTGTCGGAGCTGGTCCACAATGTCCGTAATCTTGAGCGTATTCCAATACAGGATCGCGTTGGACACCAAACTCAAGCAACTGGCTTTATTCATGATCGCCTCATAATCGTCCGTGGTGAACTCGCCCTGGCCGGCAAAGAAGATCCGACGGGGCAACTTGTGACGGTATTCGCCTTTGTTCAGTTGACGTTGCACCGTCCGCCGCAGTTCGGGGTCCCCCAGATAGCGCCGGATGTGCTGGGTTTTGAGGATACGGCCCAGATGGGTAAACGCTTTGGACAATCGGTCAGACGGGAAGCTATTGGTGAGCCGCTGCACGACGATATGCGCCGGGACAGTCCGCTGTTTCAGGGACAGCGCCACCCACAGCATCGCCTCCCACTGCTCTTCGACGATATCGAGGTCTGCCGTCTTGGTCAGTAGCGGTCGAAAGACACCGTAGTCGAAGTAGCGATCTATCCGATACAACCGCTGGTCCTTGAGATCACGGATCCGCAGCATAAACTCGTACCCCAACAGATGACACAAGGCAAAGCCGATCTCCGTATGCCCATGCGTGCTCTAGGGTCACCGAAGTTCCCAAAAATTGTCGCAGAAGATACGAAAGATGCCCTGGCTCGAACCCTCTTCATTTATTCAAACATTCTTATATAATAATTATCTTATATAAAGATGTTGGGGGGACCAAGTCTTGAAAGCGATGTCCCCCATTTTTCTCAGGCTTCCCCGAAGAAGTGTAGGGAGAAAGCAATGAGGCCATAATGGAAGAAACCAACAAACAGCTCTCAGAGGCCATCTTCGAACAGATTGCACGGATCGGAAAAGCTGTCTCGAATCCTAAACGGTTGGAGATCTTGGAACTCCTCAGCCAAGCCCCACGGACGGTCGAAGCGTTGGCTCAAGCAGCACATCTGAGTCAAGCGAATACCTCACAGCATCTTCAGGTCTTGCGGAATTCGCGGCTGGTCGAAGCGAAACGCGACGGGACTTCGGTCTGGTATTGCCTCACCGATGAAACGGTTGCCGATTTTTTCCGGACATTACGGGTCTTAGCCGTCACGCATCTGGCGGAACTCGATCGTATCGTCAGTCAATATTTTACCGGACAAGCCAACTTAGAACCGGTCGATCAAAAAACCCTGCTCCAGCGTGTCCGCAAGGGCGAGGTGACCGTCGTTGATGTTCGCCCCCAGGAAGAGTACCAGGCGGGACATATTCCTGGGGCAATCTCCGTCCCTCTAGAGGAACTCGAAGACCGCCTCGCTGAGCTGCCGCAGGACCGAGAGGTCGTTGCCTACTGTCGTGGCCCGTATTGCGTCTGGTCAGGTCAGGCCGTGCAGGTCTTGCAGAACCATGGGTTTCAGGCCAGACATCTGCCCGATGGCGTGTTGGATTGGCGGGCACGCGGGTTTCGTGTTTCTGCCGGAGACAAACCGTAGACAGAAAAAGAATAGTGCAGATGAAGATGCGCAACTGTGGACGGGTCTCCCTTCTCCTCACGTTGTTCCTCATCGTCCCGCAGCAAGCACCGACGACACGGTTCTGGTGCAAAAGTGAGTAGAGCCGGCCAAACAGACGAGAAAGGGAATAATTGGGTACTGGTACAGTTTAAGGGTTTTCGCCCAATACAATCCACGTCTTACAGAGCAAAATGAGCCAGTGCCAATAATTGATGAAGGAGGTCTTTATGTTAATTGCAAGATTGACTGCATGGCTGTTGGTAACCTTGCTCAGCATCTCCAGTCACAGTGCTTGGGCACAGAGTGAGCCTGACCACCACGCTTCCCCAGCAACTACCGCAACTGCCTCGCCCGAGCAGCTCGGGGAGGTTCACTTTCGCGTCTCGTGCAATGTTGCTGCGCAACAGGAGTTCAATCGGGCGATGGCGATGTTTCACTCCTTCTGGTTCGAACCGGCGAAGCACTCCTTCACCAAGGTCCTGGAACACGACCCCGAGTGCGGGATGGCGTATTGGGGCCTTGCCATCATGTCGATGGGCAATCCTTTCGGCTGGTCCATCAACACGAACGCGCCGCAGGCAGGGGAAGCGGCCATGGCGGAGGCACTGCGCGTGAGCGCCAAGAGCGAGCGCGAACGCGACTATATTGCGGCGCTGGCCACGTTCTTTACAGAATGGCAGACGGTGGACTATCGGTCGCGAATGGGGGCCTTCGAAAAGGGCATGGAGGGTGTGGCGACACGCTATCCCGAGGATGACGAAGCGCAGATCTTGTACGCGCTCGTGCTCAACATGACCGCCGTGCCTACCGACAAAACCTTCGCTCACCAGCTTAAGGCCGCAAGCATCCTGGAGCCCTTGTTCAAGCAACACCCTCACCATCCGGGTATTGCTCACTACCTGATCCACACATACGACTATGCCGGGCTGGCTGAGAAGGGGCTGCCCGCTGCCCGCGTCTACGCCACCGTCGCGCCTTCAGTGCCGCACGCATTGCATATGCCCTCACATATTTTCAGCCGGGTTGGTCTCTGGCCGGAAATGGTCGAGAGCAATCGTGCTTCGTACCGTGCGGCGAAGAATCAACTCTCCGGGCAAACCCTTGGGCTCGGCTCATACGATGCGCTACATGCCATGGATTACATGGTGTTTGGCCATCTTCAGCAAGCGCAGGATAAGGCGGCGAAGCACCTGGTGGATGAGGTTGCGGCGATACGCAAGGTCAAGGTGGAAGACTTTTCGGCCGCCTACGCCTTTGCCGCGATTCCCTCTCGCTATGCGTTAGAGCGCGGCGATTGGCAGCAGGCCGCGGCGCTCCAACTCAGCCCACGCGAGATGGCTTGGGACAAGTTCCCTCATGCGGAGGCCATTCTAGTCTTCGCTCGCGGCCTGGGTGCGGCGCGCAGTGGAGAGGTTACGGCGGCGCGCAAGGATATGGAGCGATTGCAGGCGCTTAAGGACGTGATGACGGCAGCCAAGATCGACTACTGGGCGAACCAGACGGACTTTCAAATCAAGACGATTCTTGCCTGGATCGCCCTGGCGGAGAAGCGTGATGAGGAAGCGATTCAGTTAATGCGCACCGCCGCCGAAGCAGAAGAGGCCAGTGATAAAGCGCCGGTGACTCCGGGGAATGTTGTCCCTTTACGGGGACTGCTGGGCGAGATGCTCTTAGCGCTCAACCAACCAGCGCAAGCGTTCACCGAATTCGAGCGCTCCTTGCAACGTGACCCTAACCGTTTCCGAGTCGTGTACAGTGCCAGTCGTGCTGCCGAAGCAGCCGGCAACCGCCAGGCGGCCCGCGAGCATTACGCCAAGTTGCAGGCGCTGGCCGCTGATCATGATACCGAACGCCCGGAACTCGCGCAGGCCACCGCATTTTTGGCAAAGCCATGATCATGAGTGGCCCAGATCGTGGAGCAAGCGGGATCTGGATGGGGTGAAATCGAGGAATAGACGCAGGCGCGTTTCTTCAATGTCCATCCCGCCATCGTCTCGCGCCTGATGGCGCGGGAACGAAGAGAAGCTTAATGCGGAGCCTTACGGCGCGCCTGCGGTGTCGCCTCGTAAAGGGACTACGGAAATCTGTGGGATGCGTCAGCGTCACCGCCGTACTGGTGCATACGCTCGGCGCGATGAGCACCGCCTACTCGTTTTGGGACCCTGAAAAAGAGTCCCCCGGAGGGGCATTCAAGGGATTCCAAGTGCAGAATCCCTTGTTCCATCCGGGCCTGGTGGACTTTCATCAACGAGTGAACGACGGTGGCGAGACGACGAATCTCGCGCTGTGGACTCCGGTCTTTCGTGGCGGTGCGGGCCGCATCGATCTGAAACATGGGCCACCCCTCACCTATGGGGGCGGATTCCTTCGTGCGTTGGCCGCAGCTCCAGACGCGGGCGATCTCATTCTCGCCGCTCAGACTGTCAGTGGCACGGGAGTGGAGGCGTGGGAAGCCCAGGGTGAATACCGCCTCCCCACCGGCGTCTTGCTTCCTGGCTCGCTTGGGGCTGGTGGCGGCTATGTCTCACAAGATCGCTTCGGCCCCGATATATGGTTTGCCAAGCTCTCGTATCGCGACGCACTGGAGTATGGGTGGCAAACGATTGCCTGGGCACAACTCCAAGAGGTTGGACAGAGAACCTCGCCTGGTGGCCACCTCGCCCTGTACAACACTCGCCTGATGTTCACGGGCGGTACGGACGGTGAGCAATGGCGCACTACGGTAGGCTACGTTCACCCCGCGACAGGTAGACGATTCCGTCCGGCATTTGAATTTTTCTACGTAGATGAGACGATTGGCGATGGCAATGGTGGGAAGTTCCTACTGGCGACCGCGACGCTGGGCTACGAAGGGTGGGGCTTTCTCAGCCACGACAGCC
>WTHD01000179.1 GCA_011523265.1 Candidatus Binatota bacterium | reverse complement strand
GTCCTCGCGCCCGAGGACGAGCAAAGCGTTGGGGTGGCTTGGGACGAGGGCCCGTACTATCAGAGCCAGCGCTCGGTGCAGTACCAGGAAATGGGGGAACGGCTGCTCAGCCAAGGCAGGGCCTTTCGCTGTTTTTGTACGCCCGAGGAGCTTGAGGCAAAACGGAAAGCCGCCCTGGCCGCAGGACGCAGTCCGGCCTACGACGGGACCTGCCGGGACTATCTGCCCGAGCCGGGCGAGTCTCGTCCCTACACGGTGCGTTTCCGCAGTCCCAAAGAAGGCGAGACCGTTGTTGATGACCTGCTGAAGGGGCGGGTGGTATTTCAGAATCAGGAGTTGGACGACCTGATTCTGGTGCGCTCCGACGGCTCACCAACCTATAACTTCTGCTCGGTCTTTGATGACGCCGACCTCCACATCTCTCATATCGTGCGAGGCGATGATCATCTGACGAATACGCCGCGTCAGGTCCTGCTCTTCCAGGCGATGGACGCTTCGCTCCCCCGTTTTGCTCACCTGCCTCTGATTTTGGGTAACGACCGGGCACCGCTCAGCAAGCGTCATGGAGCGACCGCCGTCCGCGCCTATCGAGAAGCGGGCTATTTGCCGGATGCATTGGTGAATTTTCTGGCGCGTCTCGGCTGGGCGCATGGCGACGACGAAATCTTTACGTGGCAAGAGCTTGAAGAAAAATTCAAACTCGGAGATGTCGGCGCCTCAGCCGGCGTCTTTAATCAGGAAAAGCTGGAGTGGTTGAATGCGCACTATCTCAATGCGCGGCCTGCCAAGCAACTCGTACAAGAAGTGAAACCCTTCCTACCGACAACGGAACGCCCCATGCCCGACGACGGCTGGCTGACCCGCATGGTGACAACACTGCAACCCCGGGCGAAAACACTGGTAGAGTTGGGCACGCAGTCCCATTTCTACCTGACGGACAATATTCCGTTGGAGGAGAAGGCAACGAAGAAATTTCTGAAGGCCGTCACTCTGCCGCTGCTGGCGCGTTTGCGGACCCAACTGCATGACGTGACAGTATGGGACGAGCCGACACTTCATGGGGTATTTGCCGCGTTTATGGAAACCGAGCAGGTCAAATTGGGCAAAATCGCCCAACCGGTTCGAGTCGCGCTCACCGGAAAGACGGCGAGCCCCGGGATTTTTGAAGTCATGGAGGTGTTGGGAAAGGAGCGCTGTCTTGCCCGGATTGACCGTGTCTTAGCGGAGCCGCCGGTCACGGCTGAATCTTGACTTCCTATGGTTGCTTATTTATTGTGACAAACACTGAGGTGTGGGCTAATTGGTAAGCCACCTGACTCTGGATCAGGCGATTGTAGGTTCGAGTCCTACCACCTCAGTTCTCCCTGAGGTCCCATCGTCTAGCCTGGCCTAGGACACCGGCCTCTCACGCCGGCGACACGGGTTCAAATCCCGTTGGGACCATTCCCCTCACCTCTCTTGTTCGTATGGTCCGAATCTAGGTCTTGATTCGCCATCCCCACTTCCTATAATGCCCCCAAGAGGTGGTGGGTAACTGTCAACGCAACCCCTTGCACTCATACAAGGAGCGCTTTATGGCAGCCGAGCAAAATGTCTTTGAGCGGATGATCAAGGCAGACCGGGAGAATCAAGAGAGCAAACACTGGAACGGGACCTTCATCGAGTATTTGGAAAAGATCAGGAAAGACCCCTCGCTGGTCAAGCACGCCCATGCGCGGACCTATGACATGATCATGCGCGAAGGAGTCTCCCAGGTGAACGAGACCGATGATCCACGGGTCAGACGGCTGTTCAAGGACGAGTCACTCAAAGTCTATAATTTCTTCAAGGACGAATTCTTCGGCATTGAAGAAACCCTGGCCCAGATCGTGCGCTACTTTCAGTCCGCAGCCATGCGCGGCGAAGAGAGTCGCCAAGTGCTCTATCTCATGGGACCGGTTGGGGCCGGGAAGAGTTCGCTCGTCGAGAAGCTCCAGCGTGGGCTGGAAGGACTTGATCCGATCTATGCGATTGCGGGCTCGCCCATGCACGAAGAGCCGCTCTTGCTCATCCCCCGCCATTTGCGCAAAGAATTCGAGAAGATGCTCGATGTACGCATTGAGGGCGATCTCTGTCCGGTGACCCGCTGGCGCCTGCGGGAGGAGTTCAAAAACCGCTATGAGGAAATGCCGGTCACCACGGTTGGTTTTTCCAAGCGAAACCGGCGCGGGATTGGTGTCGTACCGCCGGTTGATCCGAACAATCAAGACACTTCGGTGCTGATCGGCTCGGAGGACATCTCAAAATTGGACCGCTACTCAGAAGGCGACCCGCGTGTGCTCGAACTGAATGGGGCCTTCAACGTCGGCAACCGCGGCGTGGTCGAGTTTATTGAGGTCTTCAAGAACGAGACGGAATATCTGCACGCGATGATTACGGCCACGCAGGAGAAATTCGTGCCCGCGCCAGGTCGCCACGGGACGGTTTTTGTCGACACGGTTATTGTGGCTCATTCGAACGAGGCAGAGTGGCAGAAGTTCAAGGCCGATCATACCAACGAGGCGATTTTAGACCGTATCGTTGTAGTCAGGGTGCCCTATAATTTGCGTCAGTCGGAAGAGGTCAAAATCTACCAAAAGATGCTGCACAACTCCGACTTCCGAGCAAGCGTGGCACCGCATACGCTTGAAATCGCGGCGATGTTCGCCGTCCTGTCACGTCTGGAGCCCTCGCCAAAATGCGACCTGATGACCAAGCTGCGCCTGTACAACGGTGAAGAAGTGGTTGAAAAAGGCCGGACCAAAAAGATCACCGTCAAGGAACTGCGCGAGGATGCCAAGCGCGAAGGCATGTCCGGCATCTCGACCCGCTTTATCATGAAGGCGCTTGACAATGCCCTGTCGGACGGTGGCTCCTCGATTAACCCGATCAGTGTGCGTGAAGCCCTGATTCGGATGGTCAAGGAAATGGAGATTGCCGATGATCTGCGCAAGCAGTATCTGGAGTTTCTCCAAGACACCATCCACAAAGAATACCTCGAAATTCTGGAGAAAGAGATTACCAAAGCCTTTGTCTATTCCTATCAGGAACAGGCCGAATCGCTCTTTCAGAACTATCTGGACCACGCCGAAGCGTATGTGAACCAGACGAAGGTCAAGGACCGCAATACCAAGGAAGAGCTCTTGCCAGACGAAGGCTTTCTCAAATCCATTGAGGAGCAGATTGCGATTATCGGTTCGGCAGCAGACGGCTTCCGCCAAGAGGTGATTGCCTATCTCTGGGCGTCACTACGACGCGGAGAAAAAGTTGGGTACGAGAGCTACGAGCCGCTGAAGGACGCGATTGAGAAAAAACTGATGAGTTCCGTGCGGGACATCAGCCGCATTATTACCAAGGCGCGGACGCGAGACGAGGAACAGCAGCAAAAGCACGATGCCATGGTGCGGCGTCTGATCGAACTCGGCTATCCGGAAGACAGTGTTGACGTGATCTTAAAATACGCGGCCAACCATTTGTGGAAAGACTAGCCTGCGGCCGGCTGCTCTTCAGTCTGGCCTGCGGAGGTGAGTTGAGGCGGTGCAGGGTATGAAACCGACAATCAATGCGATCTTTCGTCCGTACTCGTCGTCCGATGCGCTACGCTCCGACCGGAGTGCCGGTGACCGGCAGCGGCACCGGCAGAAGGTCAGAGAGGCGGTGCGCGAGAACATCGCCGACCTGATTGCCGAAGAGTCCATCATCGGCAAGAACAAAGATAAAGTCATCAAAGTCCCTATTCGGGGGGTCAAGGAATACCGCTTTATCTACGGCGAAAACGCATCCGGCGTTGGACAGGGAGACGGCAACTCAGAAAAAGGCCAGGTCATTGGCAAGACCGATGGAACCGGCCAAGGGCAGGGCGAGGATAAAGCCGGCGATCAGCCCGGTGTTGATTATTATGAGACCGACGTGACCCTGGAAGAGATAATCGAGATCATGTTCGAGGACCTCGAACTGCCGGATATGGAACGCAAGATTTTGCGTGAGGTCATGTCCGACCGCATCAGCAAGCGCAAGGGCTTTCGGAAAGCGGGCATCCGGATTCGACTGGACAAGAAACGGACGGTCAAATCCCGTATTAAACGCCGCTTGGCTACTACCAGGCAGGACGACGACCAAACGGACGAGGAGGAGCGCTTCCCCTTTCGCAAAGAGGACCTCGTCTATCGCCATCTGGTCGAGGATGTCCGACCGGAATCCAATGCCGCGGTCCTGTGCATCATGGACACCTCGGGATCGATGGACACCCTGAAAAAATATCTGGCGCGCAGCTTCTTCTTCATGCTGTACCAATTTGTCTGCACCAAATACCGGAATGTCGAGATTGCCTTTATTGCGCATCATACCGAGGGAAAAGAAGTCACCGAGGAAGAATTTTTCTATAAAGGGGAATCGGGCGGGACGTTTATCTCCTCCGGATACACGAAAGCGCTCGAAGTGATCCAGGCCCGCTATCATCCGTCATTGTGGAATCTGTACGCCTTTCACTGTTCGGACGGAGATAATTTTGATTCTGATAACCCCGCGGCCCTCAAAGCCGCCCAGGAACTGTGCGAGCTGTGTAATCTGTTTGGCTATGGGGAGATCAAACCGCTCGGGTCGCGCTACTACGAAAGCTCTATGCTCAATATTTTCCGCCGCCTGGAAGCCGAGAATTTCCAGACCGTGCTGATCGAACGTAAAGAAGACATCTGGCCGAGCTTTAAGACCTTTATGTCCAAAGAACGCACCCCGATCGCAACGGAAACGCGTGCGGCGGCTGAACAATAAGAGTATTGGGGCAACAAGGCAGTCGAGGAGCAGATATGGCTGAGTGGGATGTGAAAGACCTGGAGGGCTGGGAAGAAAAAATTCGCGCCAAGGTCCAGGAGTTCGGCTTATCCTGTTTTGATCAAGAGTTTGAAGTCTGTGACCATAACCAGATGCTGGGCTATATGGCCTATTCGGGTATGCCGTCACATTACCCGCATTGGTCCTATGGGAAGAGCTTCGAGAAGCTCAAAACCATGTACGACTACGGGGTGTCCGGCTTGCCGTATGAGATGGTCATCAACTCTGACCCATCGATCGCCTACTTGATGACCGACAACTCGTTTTGTCTCCAGGTTCTGACGATTGCCCATGTCTACGGTCATAATGATTTTTTCAAAAACAATTTCACCTTCAAAAGTACCCAGGCCGAGCACACCATCAGTCGCTTCAAGGTCCAGGCCGACCGGGTCCGCTCCTATCTTGAAGATCCGTCCATTGGCGTTGAAAAAGTCGAATGGATTTTAGATGCCGCCCACGGCCTGTCGTTGCAGTGCCGGCGGAATCTCGCGATCAAAAAACTCACGCTACGAGAGCAGCGGGAGAGGATGGTAGAGGCCGCGCGACCCGCGGATGATCCGTTTGCAGACCTGCACCAGCAGGAAGATGTCGAAGCCCCGAACCTCAACAAGCTGCCGGCTTCTCCAGAAGAGGATCTCTTACTGTTTATTCGTGACCATAACGACAAGCTGAGTGATTGGGAGCGCGACCTGTTGACCGTCGTGCACGAGACCGCACAGTATTTTATCCCCCAGATGGAGACGAAGATCATGAACGAGGGCTGGGCCAGCTACTGGCACCGCGAAATCATGAACAGCCTCGATCTCCCCCAAGATTTGTATCTCGAATTTCTCGTCCGACATAACCAGGTTGTGCGTCCCTTTCCCAAGGGCCTGAACCCTTACTACCTGGGTCTCAAAGTGTGGGACGATATTAAACGCCGCCATGACGATCCGACCCCGGAGGAGATCGAAAAATATGGCCGGCCAACCAAAACTGGCACCCAGGCCCTTTTCGAAGCCCGTGAAGTGGACCGGGATGCCTCTTTCCTGCGCCGCTTTCTGACCGAAGAACTCATGCGCGAAATGGACATGTTCGAATATGAGCCACGTGGCGAGGATCTGGTGATCTCCCAGGTCTCAGATAAAGAAGGCTGGCGCGGCATCAAAGAAACCCTGATCAAGAACGTGGGCATGGGCGGAGTACCGGTCATTAAGATTGAAGACGCGGATTACAATCAGAACCGCAGCCTGTACGTCAAACACCACCACGAGGGACGCGACCTCCAGCTCGAATATGCGGAGAAGGCAATTTCTTACCTGCATCGTCTGTGGGGACATGAGGTCGTGTTGGAGACAGTGGTCAACAGCAAACGGGCGCTGCTGTCGTACAGCGACGACGGTTTTTCCGCCAAACCGCTCAAATAGGTCTCGGGTCCTGCTCTGTTTATCTGTTGGAAAGTTCTCGTAGACGGGGCGGTACGGCCCTAGTCGAGTGTCCTGGTGGGAACGGCTTCCAGAAGGACAACGGCCTCGGCCCGCATGCCTTCTGCGCGTCCGATAAAGCCCAGAGTCTCGCCCGTGGTCGCCTTAACGTTCATAGCCGATGACTCGATCTCCAGGACTTCCGCCATGTTCTGACGCATGGCGTCTTTATAGGCGGCGAGCTTTGGCCGTTGTGCCAGGATGGTCAAATCCGCATTGCACACGCGGTAGCCCTGGGCTTTGACTTTCTCCATGACAACCCGCAGCAGGGCAAGGCTTGACGCGCCACGATAGCGAGGGTCGGAATCCGGGAAATGCTGGCCGATATCTCCTTCGCCCAGGGCGCCCAGGAGCGCGTTGCTCAGGGCATGACAGACGACATCGGCATCGGAGTGGCCCAGGAGTCCCTTCTCCCACGGAACCTCAACACCGCCCAGAACCAGTTTGCGTCCCGACACGAGCCGGTGGATATCTACGCCCTGACCAATGCGAAAAGGCATACCTATCTCGAACCTACAGGTTGGTCGCCATCAGTTCCACCAGGTGTGTATTGAAACGCACTGGATCGGGGAGTTCCGAACCCTCGGCCAGGAGGCCATAGCCCAACAGCAATTCGGCGTAGGTCTTCAGGTGTGGATCAGCGTTGTCATGTTGAAAGCGCGCTTGGAGTTTCTCCAAGAGGGGATGGGTCGGATTCAGTTCCATGATCCGCTTTTGTTTAGGCAGGTCTTGCTGAGCCTGGCGTAACAGCCGCTCCATTTGGGGGCTGGGGTCGCTCTCCTCACTCACCAGACAGACGGGAGATGCCGTCAGCCGATTGGACAAGCGGACTTCTTTAATATGTTCGTCCAGCATTTTCTGGAGCGTTTGGAGTAAATCCGTATAGCTCTCGGACTTCTGCTTGAGCTCTTGCTCCGCCGCCTCCCGTTCGCTCTCGCTGCCGATGTGGACCGTACCTTTTCCAATGGACTTGAGC
>WTHD01000447.1:4089-7297 GCA_011523265.1 Candidatus Binatota bacterium | reverse complement strand
TCCCACGGCCGTCCAGGGGATTGATCTCGTCCGTCAGGCCGCGCGCCAACAACGCCTCGACCACGCGCGGAGCGCCATTCCAACGCGGGCCGCCGAGTTGGAGCCCTTCCTGTAAACAGTAGACTGCCTCCCTCTGGAAATGGAGCCGCCTGTTCTCGCTTGTCTCTCAGGCAACAGGGAGCAACCGAGTTGGCAGCAGTGTGAAAAAACGGCGCGGATAGGAAGAAGACCCCCGTACCGGTCAGCGCCTCGATGCTGCTGAGGCTGAGGCGCCGAAGTCAGGCGGGCTTATCCTCTTCTTCCTCGATCACATTCCACTGCTCGGGAAGCGGCTGCGGGCCGGGTCGAATACCGGCAATATCGGGGTCCTCGTCTCCCTCGGCGCGCACATTGGCCGCTTTGCGGGCTTTGGCCTCGCGCCTGCGTTCCGCCTTCTCTTTTTGCTTTTGCTGACGGTACTGTTCCCGTTGGCGCTTGAGAAAACTGGTTGGTTTTGCTCTTCCTGGCATACCTCTACCACCGGCGTTCGCGACGCTCCCTGGGTCGGGCTTCGTTGACCGTCAGGGGTCGCCCCATAAATTCATAGTCATGCAGACGCTCAATCGCCGTCCGGGCTTCCTCGTCGTTTTCCATTTCAACAAAGCCAAACCCGCGAGAACGCCCGCTTTCCCTATCGGTAATAATGTTCGCTGAGGTGACCGTCCCGACTTCGCCGAATAACGCTTCGAGATCGGCCGGGGTGGCGTCCCATGAGAGATTCCCAATAAATAGCCTCACAACAATTGCCTCCTCTGGCCAGAAAATAAACGCAACAACCCAGCAGTCGTCCAACCGGGTAAATGCATTACAAATCATATTCAGCCGGGGTTCGATAGGGGTATCAGAAAATTTCCCTTCCTCAGAACTTGACAGGCTCTGGTATTCACTATAGCCCCCCTACGCAGGTCTCGTGCTTCAGCACACCTGAGGATGGAAGGGCAGTAACCATGAGTGAGTTGAATGCCCGCAAGGCGGGGAATCCATTCGATGCCGATGTTCGCGACACCCAACGGCTCAAGGGACTCTCCAGCCCGGAGGAGCGAGCGGCGGTCGCGGCGGACATTCACGCGCTCAGCCGTGACGGCTATCGCATTCTTGAAGGGCTGCTCAGTACGGACAAGGTGGCGGAAGTCGGAGCGGCGATGGATACGATTCATGCCACCACCCCCTTGGGGATAACCGACTTCGAGGGCTTTCGCACCAAACGCATTTACAATTTCATGAAGAAGACACGCACGGCGGACGACCTGTGCACCCATCCCAGGGTTATCGCCATTATCGAAGGCTATTTGCAGAGCCAGATTCAGCTCAGTTCCGCGACCGGGATCACCCTGCTGCCCGGCGAAACCTCCCAGGGGCTGCATCGGGACGACAGCGTCTACCCCCTGCCGCGTCCGCGCCCACCGCTCATGGTCGGCACCCTGTGGGCAATCGATGCCTACACCGTAGCCAACGGCGGTACCGAGTTGCTGCCCGGCAGTCACATTTCCATGGAGGAACAGGTCCCGGCGATACCGCCGATCAATATTGTCATGCCGGCCGGGTCGGTGCTGCTCTTTGACGGTGGGATGTGGCATGGAGGGGGCGCCAATACCAGCGACCAGCAACGCCGCGCCCTGTCGTTGTCCTACTGCTGCGCCTGGTTGCGCCAGCAGGAGAACGCCTATCTCTCGATTCCGCTGGAGACCGTGCGTTCGTTGAGCCGTCCGCTACAATGCCTGCTGGGCTATACGACCGCTTCGATCATGCTGGGCCAGGTCGAGCGACGAAATCCCATCCACTGGTTCGATTAACGGTGGAGTATGCGCCTCAGCGCCTCATCGCGTTCATTATTGAAGCGTTGGGCAATCTCCGCACCAGGGTCAAAACCGTTAAAGCCGTGATAACCGCCCGGATAGACGTGCAGTTCGGTCGGCACCCCAGCCGCCAGCAGCCGCTGTGCATACTCGATGTTCTCGTCCAGGAACAAATCGAGGTCACCCACCGGAATATAGGCCGGCGGTAAACCCGCGAGGTCGTCGGCCCGAGCGGCCGCGGCATACGGCGACACATCTGCTCCGCCGGGTTCTCGTCCCAGGTAGGCGCGCCAGCCCATGAGATTGTTTTCCCTGGTCCACACAAAGGTATCGGGCAGCGTGTCGCTGGCAGGGGCGACGTTACGGTCGTCAATCATGGGATAGATCAGCAGTTGAAAGGCCAGTTCGACCTCGGCCCGGTCGCGCGTCAACAGGGCCAGGCCGGCCGCCAAACCTCCGCCGGCACTCGCCCCGCCAATGGCAATCCGGGAGGGCTCAACGCCAAGCTCGCCGGTATGGGTCGCCAGCCATTTGAGTGCGGCATAACAATCCTCGACCGGAGCCGGAAAGGGGTGCTCGGGAGCGAGCCGGTACTCAACCGATGCCACCACGCACTGCGCGACCTTGGCTAAATGGGCGGCCAGGAAGTCGTCCCGCTCAACGCTGCCCAGCACATAGCCCCCACCGTGAATCCAGAGGAGGGCCGGCAGCGTGTCGGGCCGCTCGGTTGGCTGATAGAGGCGAACGAACACCTCTCCGTCGGGTCCGGGCACCTGCCGGTCCGCGGTGGCGATGCCCGTGATGGGGGGCGCCTTGGCCATCTGCGCTTCGGCCATCTCCTCCATCGTGCGACGGGTCGCCGGGATATCGTGCAGGTTGAGCCCGCCTCCGGTCAGGTGGAGAAAGGTTTCGAGCGGCGCGGCCAGCTCCGGGTCGAGTCGATCGGTCATATTCATCATCGTTCCCCCTTCCTTGTGAAGACGAAGTGCTCGTCCATCTTCTGGCGGGCTGCCTGCATGAAGTGCACATAGCGGTGGAACCCGCCGTTATAGTTCCCGTCCTGGCGGCGGTTGAACTCGCCCTCGAAGTTGTAATAGCCGGGCGTACAGTCCCGGTTTCGGCTGGTCTTGCCCCGGTGCTTGATGACTTCCTGGACCCACCACTCCTCCGCCTCGGGAGTCGGGTCTATCGACCGATAGCCGTTGCGGCGGACATAGTCGATGCAGGCCGCGATATGATCGCCCTCGGTGTTGAGGATATCCGTCAGATTGAACTGAAACGAAGACTGATAGCCGCCCATGATGAACAGATTCGGGTAGCCCTGGGTATGGAGACCGAACAGGGTGCGGATGCCGCTGCTGTATTTGTCGGTC
>WTHD01000447.1:0-4079 GCA_011523265.1 Candidatus Binatota bacterium | reverse complement strand
TGTATTTGTCGCTCAGCTCACGCCCGCCGAGACCCTCGATCCGGTTGTAAATCCCGGTCTTCTGGACCTCAAAGCCGGTGGCGTAGATGAGCAGGTCAAGCTCGTACTGTGTGCCCTCAAATAGCGGCCCCTTTGCCGTGATTTCGGTGATGCCCTTGCCGTGGGTATCGACGAGATGGACGTTGGGCCGGTTGAAGGTCGGCAAGTACTCGTTGTGAAAGCACGGGCGCTTACACATAAACATATACCACGGCTTGAGCGCCTCGGCCGTCGCCCGATCTTGCACAATCTCGTCGATGCGCTGGTGGATGCGCAGCATATAGTCGATGTTGGCGTTCTCCTGGCGGCGGATGATCTCCTCGCGCGGAAGCGCGGCGCGCTGGACCTTCTGCTCTGCGGTCAACCGGGGGTCCATGATTTTCCGCATCATGTTCCGCCGCTCGGTCTGCCAGCCGGGTTGCAGCTTGCGGGCCCAGTTGGGGTCGGTCGGATGATCGTCGCGGATGTCAATTGAGGACGGGGTGCGCTGGAATACGTATAATTCCCTGGCCGCTTCCCCCAAGCCGGGCACGGCCTGGACCGCGGTCGCTCCGGTGCCGATAATCCCGACGACCTTATCCGCCAGCCTCGACAGGTCTTCCCCGGTATAGTCGTAGTCCCAGCGCGAGGTATGAAAGGAGTGGCCCTGAAAGGACTCCATGCCGGCGACCCTGGTCAGCTTCGGCTTGGACAGCGTGCCGTTGGCACAGATCACGAACTGGGCCCGTATATGGTCGCCCCGGTCGGTTCTGATATGCCACAGCTCTTCCGCTTCGTCCCATACGGTGGACGTCACCGTGGTCTGGAAAACCGCTGACTGGTACAGATCGTATTTTTTCGCGATGGCCTGGCAGTGGGCGTAAATCTCGGGTCCCTTGGCAAAGCGGTCCTTGGGCATATAGTCCATCTCGTCGAGCAGCGGCAGATAGTCATACGACGGCACGTCACACGCCACACCCGGATAGCGGTTCCAATACCAGGTACCGCCCACGTCGGCTCCCCGTTCCACGATACGGATGCTCTCCACACCATATTTACGCAGCCGGGCAGAGGTCAGCAGGGCGGAAAAACCGCCGCCGATGAACAGGCATTCCACCTGATCGTTAAGGGGCTCGCGCGGGATGACCGGGCCTCCGTAGGGGTCCTCCTCGTATTTCGCCAGCACGCCGGTCAGGTCAGAGGTATACTGCGTCGTGCCTTCCGGTCGGTAGTCCAGCCGGAGATTCCGCTCCTCGGCGAACTTCTGCTTTATGGCATCGTAATACGCTTGCGGCTTGGCAGATGGATACAGCCAGCTCAGGGGGTCAATCAGGGGCTTTTCCATGATGCCCGACGGTTTCTCCATAGACCTTTCCTTCCTCTAACCCAGGATCGTCCACTTCTTCGCCCAGCCCTGGTCGTATGGCGTCCAGAATCCCAAGGTGACCCCGAGCCGCTGGAACTTCCATTGCCCATCCACCCGGACATACGTCTCGTCGTATTTGGCTGAGCCCCAGACGGCTTGCGCCCCATCGTCCCCGACCATGGTCGTCGGCTGGAATAAATACCACTGGCCGGTCGCGGTATCGCCGTCGACCTCAATAATCGGATTCATGACCTGATGGCGGACAAACGGCAGCGTTTTCGGCACGTCCGCAAAAAGCGCCCGGATAGCGGCCCGGCCTTCATACCTGCCAAACGCCTCTCCGTCCCACACCCCATCCTCGACAAAGAAATCCATGATCCCGTCCAGGTCCTGATAGCCCTCATCACACAGGGCGTGGAATTCCGCCTTCATTTTTTTAATCGCCTCGATGTCTTCCAACACCTGGAGGCGTTTGGCCAGCTCTTCCATACTCATCGAGCCCATATCTCACTCCACAGGTTCATCGTCGGTGATCCGATACCATTCCCAGCGCAGCCCTTGCGGTTCCAGGGCCCACACCTTGTTCTGGGTCGCGTGGCAACACGTCTTATTGCGCTGGACCTCGGGCGCAATCCCCGCGGCCTCGAAGCGCTCTGCCGCAGAGGCAACCTCGGCCTCATCAAACACCTCGACCCCGAGATGATTCAGCCGTTCCTCAGCCTCCGGGTTCTCGAACAAGACCAGCTTGAGCGGCGGCGTATCAATCGCAAAATTGGCATAGCCGTCTCTCAGTTTGTGCGGTTTGACGGCAAACAGCTTCGAGTAATACTCGACCGCCTCATCGAGGTCACGAACGTTGAGCGCCAGTTGGATTCGCATAGCCCTGCTCCTTCCGGGGTGATACCCCCTGATAACACGCCTTGATTGCCGCATAGTATACAGACCTACGGTAAAAACCTAGCCATCCCGGAAGTATCCGCGGCAACCTCATACAGGAAATTGACGGTACGGGCTGATGACCGTGGCCCAATAGACGCACCGGCGAATATTCTTTAGACTGCTCGCGCATTATGCAGAGCAACCCGTTGAGGAATCAACGGTATACCGGCAAGTAGGACCGAGGAGAGACGCATGAGCACCGACCTGTTGGCGGATGACCCAAAAGAAAAATTAGGCTTTGACCCGGTTGAGCTACGGGCCAAATATCGCTACGAGCGCGACAAGCGGCGGCGTGAGGACGGCAACGCGCAATACCAGGAGGTCGCTGACGAATTCGCCAGCTACACCGACGACCCCTATACCGAGTGGGTCGAGCGCGACCCGCTGAATGACGAGGTACAGGTCGCCATCATCGGCGGCGGTTTCGGCGGACTGCTGATGGGCGGCCGGCTGCGCGAGGCCGGCTTTGACGATCTCCGAGTCATTGAGAAGGCCGGTGACTTTGGCGGCACCTGGTATTGGAACCGCTATCCCGGCGCCATGTGCGACGTCGAGTCGTACTGCTATCTGCCGCTGCTCGAAGAGCTCAACTATATTCCCAAGCATAAATACTCATACGCGCCCGAAATCTTTGAACACAGCAAGGCCATCGCCCGCCACTACGACCTGTACCGAAACGCCTGCCTCCAAACCGGGGTAAGCGAGATGCGCTGGGACGACCCGAGCGGGCGCTGGGTTATTCACACCGACCGGGGCGACACCATCCGGGCGCAATTCGTGGCCATGGCCAACGGGCCGCTCAACCGGCCCAAGCTGCCCGGTATCCCCGGCATCACCAGCTTCAAGGGCCATACCTTTCACACCAGCCGCTGGGACTACGACTATACCGGCGGCGACTCGGATGGTAATCTCACCGACCTGAGCGATAAACGCGTCGCCATCATCGGCACGGGCGCGACCGCGGTGCAGTGCATTCCCCACCTCGGCGAGTGGGCCAAGCACCTGTACGTGTTCCAGCGCACCCCCTCGTCCATTGACGTGCGCAACAACCGGGAAACCGAGTCGGACTTTGCCCGGCAACTCGAACCGGGCTGGCAGCAGCGGCGCATGGACAACTTCAATATTCTGGTCAGCGGTGGCGACCAGGACGAAGACCTCGTGGCCGACGGCTGGACCGAGATTTTCCGCAACCTGACCGGTATTGCCGCCAAGACGGCTTCCCGCGAACTGGGCCGGCGTCTTACCTCACGCGAGAAGGGCCAGCTCATGGAACTGCTCGACTTCCAGAAGATGAATCAGGTGCGCGACCGGGCCGAGGCCATCGTCAACGACCCGGACACGGCCGAGGCCCTCAAGCCCTGGTACCGGCAGTTCTGCAAACGGCCCTGCTTCCACGACGAATACCTGCCGACCTTCAACCGGCCGAACGTGACCCTGGTCGATACCGACGGCCGGGGCATCGAGCGCATCACCGAACGGGGTATTGTGGCCAACGGGACCGAGTACCCGGTCGATTGCATTGTCTTCGCCACCGGCTTCGAGGTCGGCACCAGCTATACCCGTCGGGCCGGCTACGACATCATCGGCCGCAACGACCTTTCCCTGAGCGACAAGTGGGCCAAGGGCTGGCGCACCCTGTTCGGACTCCAGGCCAACGGCTTCCCGAACTGTTTTTTCCTCGGCTTCACCCAGACCGCCCTGTCGGTCAACGTCCCGCACGCCCTGAACGAGCAGGCCAAGCACGTCACCTATATCC